>CANRMT010000020.1 GCA_947631815.1 uncultured Eisenbergiella sp. | reverse complement strand
TCCGGACAATATCTCTTTTTCAAGGTTCATCCGACCGATGAATCTGGTCGGCAGGCTCAAGATTCCGAGAGCCTATTCCGCTCTATTATAGCAAAATACGGTACATTTGCACAGCCTTTTTTACAGGATGAAAGATTTCCTTTCCGCCGGACGGGAAGATCCCGGCCGCCCGCTCCGCACGTTCATCCGTTCCCCGTCCCCTCCTGCAGCCAGAAGCAGAAGGTCCTCTGCTCCTCAAAGGAAACATAGGACGCCGTCCGGCTCTGCGGGGGAAGGAACGCGAACACCTTCTGTTCGGTGATGAGGAGCCGGTAGACCTCCTCGTAGATCTGGCTGCTGGCGCACTGGAACATCACGGTCTGCTTTCCCTGCGCCGCGGCCAGCACGAAGAGCGCCGCCACCGCCGCCTCATCGGCGGATTCCAGATACAGTCCTTCCCGGCGGTAATACTGGTCCGCCGCCGCGCTGCAGACCGGAAGGCTCTGTCCTCCGGCCGGTTCGTGCGTCCGCTCCAGCTGTTCCGTCGTCACGCAGAAATAATCGTAATTCACGGCGGGAAAAGAGACCGCGCCCGTCCCGGTCCCCTCCGTCTGCCGGTAAGAGGCGTCTCCCCAGGTCGGGTCCGCATAATACCATTCCCCGTCCAGCATCAGCAGATCCCAGGCATGTCCCTGGCCCTTCACCCGGCCGGTCACCAGCAGCGCCGGGATCCCCAGCTTCTGGCACAGATACTGCAGCGTCTTGGCATATCCCTGGCAGACGGACTTTCCGTTCAGCAGGACGGAGCATATGTTCTGGCTGTCCGGACAGCCCAGCTCATATTCCGTATGCGTGATCAGGCGGTCGTACAGGTATTTCACCTTTCCGTAATCATCCCCGGCCGCCGCTGCCCCGGCCAGCCAGCTCTCCGCCGCACTCTCCAGCATCGTCCGCGTGTTTTCGATCTGCACGGGCGTCATCGTATAGGAGCCCTCAAAGGCCAGCCGCACCAGCTCTCCGGCGAGCGTATAGGAGACGCACGTATAGCCGTCCACATAAAAGATCTCCGGATGGTCCGCCATCACGCGGCCGAACATCTCCTCCACCTGCGCGGCGTCGTCGGTGGTCAGCCTTGTCCGCTCATCCAGCCGCAGAAGGGAACAGAGGATCTCCAGGTAAAGCCTTTTGTCCTCCGGCGCCGTGAGCAGCGAATAGTGATAATAAAAACGGTCTTCCAGGAGCAGCCCTTCCAGCTCCTCCAGGTCTTCCGTCGGCATTTCCCGCTCCGTCTTCTCTTCACCGCGCGCGTTCCGGCCCGCCCCTTCGGAGGACGCTGCCTCCCGGTCTGCCTGCTCCGGAGAAGCCGCTGTTTCTTCGGGGACCGTCTCTTCCCCGGAACCGTCTTCCGTCAGCTCAGGGCCTGTCCCGCGGGATATGTCCTCCGCGGCTTCCGGTACGGAAGGGGAGCCGCCGACGTCCCCGCCGGACCCGCTTTCTGCCTCCGTCTCCACGGACGCTTCGGCCGCGCTGTCCCCTCCGGCCGCATCCCGTCCGATCCCCGGCAGACGGCCGCAGCCGGACGCCGACAGGAAAACACACAGACTGAATATCCAAAAACAGCGTACCCTTCTCCCCATATCCCCTCATTCTTTCCGACGTGCCGCTCCGAAACCTGCGTATCCTGAAGCAGCACCGGAACATGCGCGCCCGGGGACTGCGCCGCCCCGGCAGCGTTCTTTAGCTGCGCCCGAACTCCGAAAGCACCAGTCCCTTGTTGCGCTCCAGCACCATGCCCACGCTCCAGGGATTGACGAACAGAAGCAGCGGACTGCCCTTCAGGTCCCGGACCTTCTTCATGTCGGAGGTCCCGACCAGCCTGGTCAGATCCACCTCGTCCTTGTTCTCGATCCACCGGATGTGCTCGTAAGGCAGGGGCTCCAGCCGGATATCCACATTGTATTCATTCTCCAGCCGGAATTTCAGCACGTCGAACTGCAGCACGCCCACCACGCCGACGATGATCTCCTCCATGCCGGTGTTGAATTCCTGAAAGATCTGGATGGCGCCCTCCTGTGCGATCTGGGTGATCCCCTTGACGAACTGCTTCCGCTTCATGGTATCCATCTGACGCACCCTGGCGAAATGCTCCGGCGCGAAGGTCGGGATCCCCTCGTAGGCAAAGGAATCCTTCGGCATGCACAGCGTATCCCCGATGGAAAACACGCCCGGATCGAACACGCCGATGATATCCCCGGCATAGGCCTCGGACAGGATCTTCCGGTCGTTGGCCATGAGCTGCTGCGGCTGGGACAGGCGCATGACCCGGTTCCCCTGCACGTGCCGCACCTCCATATCGGCGTCAAACCTGCCGGAACAGATCCGCATGAACGCGACCCTGTCCCGGTGCGCCTTGTTCATGTTCGCCTGTATTTTGAACACGAACGCGGAGAAAGGCTGTTCCACCGGATCCACCGGCCCGGCGTCCGATCTCCTGGCCAGCGGCGTCGTCGTCATCCGCAGAAACTGCTGCAGAAAATCCTCCACCCCGAAATTGGTCAGCGCGGACCCGAAAAATACGGGTGTGAGGACGCCCTGGCGCACCCGTTCCAGGTCGAACTCGGCGCTGGCCCCGTCCAGAAGCTCGATCTCCTCGATCAGCTTTTCCTTCAGGTCCTCCCCGACGAAACCGGTGAGCCTGTCCAGCTCCGAAAGCGGGATCTCCTGCGTTTCCCCCTCCTTCGTTCCCTTTTCCGTATCGGAATACGTGATCACGCACTGCTTCTGCCTGTCATAGACGCCCTTAAAGCTCCTGCCGGAGCCGATGGGCCAGTTCATCGGGCAGGTGGCGATGCCCAGCTCCTTCTCGATCTCGTCCAGCAGATCGAAGGTATCGTTGGCGTCCCGGTCCATCTTGTTGATGAACGTGAAGATCGGGATCCGCCGCATCACGCATACCTTGAACAGCTTGCGGGTCTGCGCCTCCACGCCCTTGCCGCCGTCGATGACCATGACGGCGGAATCCGCGGCCATCAGCGTCCTGTAGGTGTCCTCCGAAAAGTCCTGATGCCCCGGCGTATCCAGAATATTGATACAGTATCCGTCGTATTCAAACTGCAGCACGGAGGAGGTGACGGAAATCCCCCTCTGCTTCTCGATCTCCATCCAGTCGGACACCGCATGTCTGGCGGTCGCCTTTCCCTTGACCGATCCGGCCAGGTTGATCGCTCCGCCGTAGAGCAGCAGCTTTTCGGTCAGCGTGGTCTTGCCCGCGTCCGGATGGGAGATGATGGCGAACGTCCTTCTCCGGTTGATCTCTTCTTTTAAGTTTCCCAAATCCTTTTCCTCCAGATCTTCGCCGCGCTGCCGCCGCTCCCCGCCCCTTTTGACGGACGCGGCGCGTTCCGCGCGGTCTTTCCCATTGTGCCAGTCTTTCCGCGTTCTGTCAACAGCTTCCGAAAAGACCGGTCACGTCGGAGGAAGCAGCATGGAGCTGCCCGCAAAGCACGGCCGGATCCCGAACAGATCCAGCACCGTGGCGGCGATATCCGCAAAGGTTTCCCGCGTCCCCAGATCCTCCGGCCGTACCTTCGGCCCGGCCATCAGGAACGGCGTATATTCCCTCGTGTGGTCCGTCGTCCGCAGATAGGAGGGATCGCAGCCGTGGTCCGCCGTGATCATCAGCACGTCCTCCCCCCGCAGCAGGGCGAGGAGCTCGGGCAGCCTCTCATCAAAGGCGGTGAGCGCCTTCGCATATCCGTCCACGTCCCGCCTGTGTCCGTAAAGCATATCGTAATCCACCAGGTTCACGAAGCAAAGTCCGTCGAAATCCTTTTTCATATATTCCAGGGTCTTTTCGATCCCGTCCGCGTTGCCCGCGGTGGTCACATATTCCGTGATCCCTTTTCCGGCGAAGATATCGCGTATCTTCCCGACGCCGATCACGTCCTTCCCCGCCTCCGAAAGCTGATCCAGCATCGTGGTGCCCGGCGGCAGCAGCGAATAATCGTGGCGTCCGGACGTCCTGAAATAATGACCGCTCTCCCCGGCAAAGGGGCGCGCGATGACGCGCCCGACGCTGTGCTCCCCCGTCAGGATCCCCCGCGCCGCCTCACAGCTGCGGTACAGCTCCTGCAGCGGGACCACATCCTCATGGGCCGCGATCTGGAAAACGCTGTCCGCCGAGGTATAAACGATATATTTGCCCGTTCGGACATGCTCGTCGCCGTAGTCCCGGATGACCTCCGTCCCGGAGTAAGGCAGGTTGCACAGCACGCCCCTTCCGGTCAGCTCCGAAAAGCGCCTCAGGATCTCCTCCGGGAACCCTTCCGGGTAAGTGGGCAGCGGCCGGGGCGAATACAGGCCCGCGATCTCCCAATGGCCTATGGTCGTATCCTTTCCCCGGGACGCCTCTTTCATGCGCGCGATCCGCCCCGTAAAGGTCTCCGGCCGCTGATGCCAGTCCACGCCGTCTATATGAAACAGGCCCATACGTTCCAGATTGGGCAGATGAAAATACGGGCTCGCGGACGCGGCCCTCAGCGTGTTCACGCCCACGTCTCCGTATTCTGCCGAATCCGGCATCGCTCCGATCCCCACACTGTCCAGCACGATCAAAAAAACTCTTTTCAAAACGCATATCTCCTTTCCCGTCCGGGAATTTCTCATGTGCAAAAGCGTTCCCTGCCCCAGACACCCTGATGCCTTCCTCTCCCCGGCCGCTGGGGCCTTCCCGCCGCTTTAAACAGTGTAACACATTCCGCGCATTTTAGCACGTCTTTTCTCAAACTGTTTGACCGCGGACCGCTCCCGGGCCCTCAATCCCCCAAAAGCGGGTTGATCACGATATTTTCCGCGCTGATCCCGGTCTTTCTGGACACGATGTCCTCGATCTGGGCGCACTGCATATCCGTCAGAGAGGTGCTCCCCACCACAACGTCCGCGCAGTCGTCCGTGACCGTCACCACCGCGGAGGCAAACCCTCTCGCCTCCAGCAGGATCTCGGCGGAGGTCTCCCGTTCCGCGATATCCGTCATGGCGATCATATTGTCCACCGCCTCCTGCTTCTGCTCCTCACTGATATTGGCGTTGTTGATGATCTCCAGTAGCGTCTCTTTGTTGCGCGCTCTCGTCTGCTCCTTCAGCAGTTTCGCGCCAGAAAGGGAGGACATGGCGCCGGAGCTCGTGAAGACTGCCTCGCCGGGCGTCTCCCCGTCCTGTACCTCGGCCTCCGGATTCATGACCGTATCCCCGTCTGCCGCTTCCGCCTCTTCCTCGTCCATATAGTCCGAAACCACGGAAATGTCGGTCTGGTCCGCCACCTGCATATCCACATCCAGGAAGTTTTCCGCCGCGACGGCTTCCCCGTCGTCCTCCAGCCCCGGGATCTCCTCCGCGATATCCTCATCCGACAGATCCAACAGCGCCGCCATGTCCTCTTCCTCCAGCTGCGCGTCCGCGCTCACCATTTCCTCCTCGGAGATCTTCGTCCCCGCAAAATTCAGGTAGCCCGCCACAGCTATCATGATGGCGAGGGCCGTGATCATGATCTGGTTGCGTTTGAACACATTTTTCAATTTCTGCTCCCTCTGCTTTCCTCAGATTTCCGCTCCGAAAACCGTTCACTGCGATACGGTCCCCATCTTTGCTACTTTTATCTTATGTGCCTCGACGCCGAATAATGACTCGATCACATCGGTTATGTCTTTGCGCACCTCCCAGGAATCCCCGCCCTGGGCCAGTACGGTCACGCCCTCCACCCGGGCCGCCAGGATCTTCTTCACATACGGTACCTTTTCTCCGGAACCGTCGGACGTATAGACCGTATCCTCCTCCGCATTCTCGGACCGGACGCTCCTGCGCCCGCCCGCCGCGTCCTCTTCCTCCGTCTGCGTGTTCTGCGCCGGAACATCCTTCTCCACCACGCGCTCCTCCGAGGCGGAAAGCGTCAGCATCACCCGCACCTGCCCCACGCCGTCCATATGGGACAGAAACGCCTCCAGCCGTCTGGCCAGCGTCTCCTCCCGATACAGCCAGCCCTCCTCCGATCCCGCCGGGTCCGCGCCGCCCTCCGCTCCGCCGGACGGCTCTTCCCGCCCGGCCAGAAGGTCCGGCATGCCCTCAGAGCTCTCCCGCGTTTTCTCCGGCAGGGCGATGACCATCAGCAGGACACCGGCCAGCGCCAGGATCATCAGATTATCCTTCGTCATCCTCCGCCTGCACCAATCCCGCAGTCTGTTCAACTTCCACCACCTCCAAATCCTCCTCCCGCATCCCCAGCGCGGCCGCAAAGGCGCGGGCCAGATCGTCCCTGAGAACGCCCCGCCGCCCTGCCGCCCCGGCCTGTGCGGCGGCTGGGCCCGGCGCTTTTTCCGCATTCTCTCCGACTTCCACCCGCACCGAGTCGATCCGCACGGGTTCGATTCCGGCGCTGTCCTCACTTTTCGGCTCGATCCCGGCGCTGTCCTCACTTTTCGGCTCGATCCCGGCGTCGGCCCCGCCTTCGGATGGGGATGGCTCTTTCCCGACCCCGATCACCAGCGTGCCGTCGGAAAGCCGGACATCCAGCACGGCGACGCCCGCCTCGGCGGCGGGCCGGGACAGCATCTGCTCTACGGACCGGAGCATCCCCTGCTCGGTCATCCGCTCCTGTTCCCGCTCCAGCTCCTCCGTCCGCGCCCGGAACTGCCCGCTTTGATCCGCCAGGTCCGCCTGCCCGCCCGGATCCTCCGGATCGGTCTGTCCTGCCGAATCCGCGGTCTCGATTCCCGCCGCCCGGGAAAAACTCTCCCACCCGGCCGCGGCCTCCAACAGGGACAGCTCCGGCATATGCAGGAAAAAAGCTCCCGCCTTGGCCAGCACCACGATCCCGGCGATCAGCTTTCCGTATTTTTCATACTGCTTGCCCGGAAGGAAATGCACGATCATCTGCGCCGCCAGCATGAACAGCGCCAGCTCCTTCAGGCCCTCCAACGCCCGCTCCATCCTTCCTCGCATTCTGCCGCCGATCGGGCGGCGTTTGAATCCAGGGGCCTTTGTGCGGCAGCACAAAGCCCGTGGTCAGAAATCAGTCCGACGGCTTATTTGCAATCTTCTCAGCCCCCTGCCATACAGGTCATGACAGCGGCCAGAATGACGAAACAGGCCGCGCCCGCCCCGGCCAGCCGCAGAAGCAGGAACACCGCATCCGCCGCCCGGTCCACGCAGCCGAAGATCCGCCGGTCCGCCACGGTCCCGATGAGCGCGCCGCCGCATTTCAGCACGGTCCCGTAGAGGAACAGCTGCAAAAGCGGCACGGCGGTGAGAAAAAGGATCCCCAGCAGCACGAAGACGCCCAGGCTGTTTTTCAGCAGCACCGCGGACCCCAGAAGGAGCTCCGCCGTCCCCTCCGCCAGGTTCCCCAGCGCCGGGATGGCGGCAGCGGCCTTCTGGATCGCGCCCCGCTTCAGCCCGTCCAGCGCCGGGGCCACCATGGACTGCAGGACTCCCAGCCCCGCCACCGCCGTCATGACCGCGCCCAGCGCCCACTTCAGCCCCTTTTCCAAAAGCTCCGCCAGCGGCGCCAGCTTTCCGTCCTCCCATATCCCGTTCATCAGCAGGAGCAGCATCAGCGCGGACAGGGCGGGCAGACAGATCCCGGAAAGGAACGCCTCCGCCAGATAGATGGTCCAGACCGCCAGCTCATAATAGCCCGCCGCGGTGACGCTCCCCGCCGCCGGGACCACGGCCAGGCAGAAGGCCGGAAAGACCAGACGGGAAAACTGCGTCAGAAAGGTCAGCATCTCCTTCGCGGTGCGGCAGCACTGTGAGAAAACCTTCAGCAGCACCGTCATGAGCATCAGAAAAAATACGGCATGCGCGATCCGCGCGATCTGATGATTTTCAAAGCTCTCCACGAAAACGGAGACCATCACCGAAAGCAGTCCCACCAGCAGGAGAAAGACCAACAGTCCCCTCATCCCCTCCGCCTGTGCCTCCGCTCCATGCAGGACGGCCCCGAGCACGGATCCAAACGCCCCCTTCACGTCTCCCCGGAGGATCCGCTCCCAGAGGCCGCCGGGATCCCAGGAAAGGTCCGGAAAGAGCCCGTCCAGCTCCGAAAGCATTTCTTCCATTTCCAGCTGTTCCAGATAATGTTCCATCTCTCTTCACCCCGCAAACCCGGCGATCGTCTCCGCCAGCGCGAGAAATACAGGCATTCCCGCGAAGAGGACCGCGATCTTTCCGAACAGCTCCACCTGCGCGGCCACTGCCGAAAAACCGCTGTCCCGGCAGACACCGGCCACGAATTCGCACACCCAGGTGATGCCCGCCACTTTGAACAGCAGGACAAAATACCGTCTGCCCGAGGACACATATGTGAAAATCCCCTCCATCTGTTCCTTCACCCGTCCCATATACGCCAGCGTACAGGAAAAGATCAGCAGGCAGATCGCCATCCCCACATACAGGCTGTATTCCTGCTTCTGATTTTTGAACTGAATCCCCAGCGCGATCCCGACCAGCGCCAGCATCCCGATCCGGACAAATTCCATAGGCCGCCTCATTTCACAGGGAAAACAGCGTCTGGATCGACGTGAACAGATCGTATATGTACGGCACCACCCAGCTCAGAACGAGAAGCAGGGCCGCCAGGGAGAGCAGAAAAGCGTGCTCCTCCCGCCCGCTGTGCTTCAGCACCTGACTCAGGATCGTCACCAGGATCCCGACCGCCGCTATTTTAAAGATCAGACTGACTTCCATATCTCACCCGTGCCCTTCCTGATCCCGGACAACGCCGCGCCGCATTTCCCACAGCGCAGAAAGCCTGCATTTCCGGTCTTTGTTCTATAAAAACAGCAGACCGGCCAGCGCGCCTCCCGCCAGACAGACCGCCATCGTCATCCGGTTTTCCTCCATCTCCTTCTTTCGGGCCGCTTCCTCCGCCCGTTCCATCGCGGCTGCAAAGGCCTCCACCGCCGCCCTCTGCCGCTGTGGGTCCGGGAAGCTCACCGCCTCCGGAAAGGACAGCACCAGTTCCCTCTCCTCCCGCCGCAGCAGGCTTTGCCCCATATACGTCCCCATCTTTTCCCGCCAGAGTCCGGGCAGACCGCCGCCGTTCTGAAGCCCGGTCCCGATCTCCTCCAGGGCCGTGCCCAGCAGCGTCTCTCCGTTTCTTCCCATTGCTCTACCGAGCTCGGCCAGGATCTCCGGCATACCGGCCCGGCTGTAGGAAACCTCTCCGGCGATCCTGCCGAACATCCGCCCCAGCCGGGCCAGCTGGCGGACCCGCAGCCTCCGGTCCATGCAGATGCGCACCCCCGCTCCCGCCGTACCGGCCGCCGTAAGGCACAGTCCGATCCATTTCAGCATGGCACATTTTCCTCCAGCAGAGCGCCGTCCCCGTTCCGGATCTGGGCGGCATAAAAACGGCCGCTTTCCTTTTTCAACAGGATCACCCGCTCAAACACCCTTTCCCGCCGCAGGGCGGACAACGTTCCCTTCTCAAAAAAAGTCTCGCAGGAATCCGCATGCAGCGTGGCCAGCACGCTGCAGCCGCAGTGGACCGCATGCAGGACCGCCTGGATGTCCGGCTCTCCGCCCAGCTCATCCACTGCGATCGCCCCAGGCGACATGGAACGCAGCAGCATCATCATCCCGTACGCCTTCGGGCAGCCGTCCAGCACATCCGTCCGGCTCCCCAGGTCGAATTCCGGTATGCCCTGATAACATCCGGCCAGCTCCGAGCGCTCATCCACCACGCCCACCGTCCGGCCCGGCGCCGGACCGCTCCCTTCGGAGACCATGCGGATGACGTCCCGCAGCAGCGTCGTCTTGCCGCAGCCCGGCGGGGAGATGAACAGCGTGCTGCACAGGCGTCCTCCCTCATACAGCCACGGTCCCAGCCGCCGCGCCGCACCCTTGGCCTCGTGAGGGACGCGGATATTCAGGCTCCCCACATGGCGGATATTCCTGACCGTTCCCTCCGGCCCCAGGATCACCTCGCCCGCGATCCCCACGCGGACGCCTCCCGCGGCGCTGATATAGCCCCGCCGCATTTCCTCCTCGCAGGCATAGAGGGAATACCCGCAGATGTGCCGCACGATCTCCTCCAGCTCCTCCTTCGGAAGGCACAGCGCCCTCCCGATGTCCCGCCCCAGACCGCCCGCCGCGTCCGGATACCATTCGCCATCCCGCATGATCAACAGGATGGGCCGCTGCGCCCGCAGCCGGATCTCCCGCAGATCTCTCCGGGACACCGCCGCCGTCTTCCACCGTTCCCGCACCGATTCCGGGAACAGCATTCGGATCCTGTCCATTTCGTCATCTCTCCTTCCCGTTCCGCACTGCCGTCCGTCCATGACCGCCCCTTACGTTTCCTTTCGCAGCCTCCACACTCCGATCTGCTTCTCCCGTCCGTCCCGGATCACACGCGCCGTGGGCCGTGAAAGCTCCTGCAGCGCCCCCAGCGCTCTTTTCGCCCGTCCCTCCTGCACGGTCCTCACGAAGGCGCTTCGCGACACGGCGAAAAAAGATGAGAGCGGCACAGGTTTCCCTGACGGTCTTTGCTGCAAACATGGCTGTCCTCCTTCTACCGGCGTGTCCGAAAAGCGGTAAGCGCATAAAAAAGGCGCATGGGCTGTACCGAAGCCTGTACACTGGTACAACCTATGCGCCTGCCGCGCGTTTTATGCCTGACGGGAAATCGGCCCCGTCCGCCGGGAAGGCTCACCGGGCGGCGGGTATGAAAGGCAGCCGCCCTGCCTCCGCCCCGGAAAGACCGTTCAAGCGGCCCCTGCCTCATTCCTGAGGCGGCACATCCTTGGCATATAAGCTGATATCGCCGCTGACCGTGCTGATGGTGATCTCCCGGTCGCCGCCGTCCAGATAGATCTTCCCCGTCCCCTTCTCATCCGCGGGGCGCAGGGGAAGGTTCGATTCGAAGTCCCCGCTGACCGTCCTGGTGAACAGCCGGAAACCGATATTCTGCGGGATCCTGAGCCGACAGTCCCCGGAAGTGGAGGAAAGCCTGACCTTCTGCGGCAGGAGCTCCGTCTGCAGGTCGATATCCCCGCTGACGCTGTACGCGGCCAGGCTCCCCGCCTCTGCCACGCTTCCCCGGAAGCTGACATCGCCGCTGGCGGTCCGCATCAGGCAGGAATACAGATTTCCTCCCACTGCGATATCGCCGCTCTTAGTCTCCGCCTGAAAATCGCCGGTAGCGGCGGCGACGGCGATGTCCCCTCTGGAAAGCTGGATCCTGGTCCGCCCGCACACCGCGGTATCCATACGGAAATCTCCGTTTTTGGACTGGACGTTCAGATCCGTGCACTGCAGTTCTCCGTCGATCTCCACATCTCCGTTTGCGGTGATGACCGTCAGCTTCTCCCAGCTCCTGGCCGGGATCGTCAGCTCCACATCAGAGGCCCGCATGCCCCAGCTGAACAGCAGCGAGGCGCTGACCGTCCTGCCCTGCCGGATCTGCAGGGTCCCGTCCCGCAGGACGGTCTCCAGCTCCCCGGTATCCCCGACCAGCGTGATCACGTCCGTCTCCTCCGGTGCGAGATGGATGCAGACGTCCCCATTGCCCAGACGGCACTCCAGCGCGCGGATCTCCTGCGCCTGAAAGGACAGCCTGCCCGGGGCGCGCGGTTCCTCCTGCCCGCGGTCCGGTGCCTGCTCCTTCACCTGTCTGGAAAGATCCCGAACAAAATCCCAGGTGTTGTCCACGGCGTCCGCGGTCATATCCATCGCCGCGCTGACGGCTGAGCTGATCTTCTCACCGAGGCCGCCCAGCTCATTTTCCCAGTCCCGGCGGAAGGAAAACCCGTGTCCGCGCTCTTCCTTTTCTTCTTTTTTCTCTTCTTCCTTCCGGAAGGAGGAATCCGTTTCCTCCCGCTGGTCCTGCACCTCCCGCAGATACGCCAGCAGCTCCTCCACATCGCCCAGGCTCTCCATCGTCTGCGCCAGCGCTTCCTCTTCGCCGAGCCCGTCCGCGGTCAGATCCAGATACCGCTGATAGAGATTCTCGCTCAGCTCCTCGATCAGGTCCATCTTCTCATCGCTGTCCGGCACCTCCGCCAGACGTCCAGAAACCATGATCACAATCTTTGTCTCAATCCGATTCATGCTCCACCTCCAATGTGAGCAGCGCGTCCAACAGGGTGCGCGTCTCCTGCCATTCCCGGCTGCGCTCTTCCCACAGCTTCTTCCCGGCCTCCGTGATCGTGTAATAGCGCCTCCTGGCCCCCGGTCCGTCCCCGCCCCAGTAAGAGGTGATCAGACCGCTCTGTTCCAGACGCCGGAACGCCGTATACAGCGTGGCCTCTTTAAACCCGTACGCCCCGCCGGTGCGGCTCTGTACCTGCCTGTTGATCTCATAACCGTAACTGTCCCCCCACATGAGCCGGGTCAAAATGATCGTATCCGTATAACCCCGCAGGGTATCCGCTGAAATAGACAAGTTTCTTCCTCCTTTCTGTCTTTTCTTTCTCCTTTATAACACGATATACCTCATCTGTCAAGGTATTTTATTTTATAATATACTATTTTTTATAAAGTATCTCAAAAGAAAATTCGCGTGCATTCCCTTTTGGGGCTGGCGGGAACCGGCAAAAGCTGATATACTTTGTCCATAAGGGACAGAGAAAGGACCGTTCACATGAAAACGCTGATCATCGGAAATCAGAATCTCTGTCAAACGAAAACCATTTTATCGAAAGGAGACTGACTGCAATGTTAAAACTCACGCCGCCCATGGGCTGGAATTCCTGGAACACCTTCGGAGAGAACATCAGCGAATCGCTGATCTTCGAAACAGCGGACCGCATGGTACAGAGCGGACTCCCCGCCTGCGGCTATGAATACCTGGTGATCGACGACTGCTGGTCGCTGCGGGAACGGGGCGCCGACGGACGCCTGGTGCCGGATCCGGTCAAATTTCCCCACGGCATGAAGGCCGTGGCCGATCACGTCCACTCCAAGGGCCTGAAGTTCGGCATGTATTCCTGCGCCGGGAATATGACCTGCGCCGGTTATCCAGGCAGCTTCGAGCACGAGTTCATCGACGCCGCCACCTTTGCCGAATGGGGCGTGGACTTCCTGAAATACGATTACTGCTACCACAGCCCCCTCATCCCCGGCGAATACCTGTACCGCCGCATGGGGCTGGCCCTGGAGAACTGCGGGAGGGATATCCTTTTCTCCGCCTGCTCCTGGGGCTCCGACGAGACGCACGAATGGGTCAAGACCACTTCTTCTTCCATGTGGCGCTCCACCGGCGACATCTTCGACACCTGGGAATCCGTCAAAAATCTGGCGAAGCAGCAGGAAAGACTGTTCCCGTATCAGGGGCTTGGCTGCTTCAACGATATGGACATGCTGGTGGTGGGCATGTACGGCAAAGGAAACGTGGGGCTGGCGGGCTGCAGCGACATCCAGTACCGGACGCACTTCTCCCTCTGGGCCTTCCTGGCCTCCCCGCTGATGATCGGCTGCGATATCCGCGATATGACCCCGGCCACTCTCTCCACCCTCACGAACCGGGACATCATCGCCATCGATCAGGATCCCGCCTGCCGTCAGCCGTTCCGTCTGCACGGCATATGGAACCACGAGGATCTGCTGCTCTACGCCAGACATCTGTCGGGCGGGGACATCGCCATCGGCCTCTTCAATCTGTGCGATCACAAGAATACGGCCCGCTTCAATCTGGACGAGCTGGGGCTGCCCTGCTCCACCGGCAAGACCCTTGTCATGACCGACATCTGGACCGGAAAGCCCGCCCATGTGCGCAACGCCAGCGTGGCCTGGGACCTGGAGCCCTTTGACTGCGCCGTGTTCCGCGCGAAGGTGGCGGATCTGTGAGCGCCTGTCAGCGCTGCGGCCGGGAGCTGACCGCCCTCGACATCGGCGCACACAGAAAATTTATCAACCGGGGCAGCACCTCTTTCTTCTGCAAGACCTGCCTCGCCGCATGGCTGGGCGTCCCGGAATCCCTGCTGGATCAAAAGATCGAAGCGTTTAAAAAACAGGGCTGCACGTTGTTCGTGCAGCCCTGATCCATACTTTCTCTGTCCGCTCCTCAAAAACGGTCCGCGGTCATTTATTTGTAATTCACGATCTTGCCGAAATCCGCCTTCAGGGACGCGCCGCCCACCAGGCCGCCGTCGATATCGGGCTGTGCGAACAGCTCTGCCGCGTTGCCCGCATTGACGGAACCGCCGTACTGAATGCGCACCGCTTCCGCGGTATCGGTATCGTAGATCTCCGCGATGCAGTCACGGATGCCCTTGCAGACCTCCTGCGCCTGCTGCGTGGTCGCGGTCTTGCCGGTGCCGATGGCCCAGATGGGCTCATAAGCGATGACCATGCCCTTCACCTGATCGGCCGTCACGCCCACCAGATCGGATTTGATCTGCAGACGGATCCAGTCCATGGTGACGCCCATCTCTCTCTGCTCCAGGCTCTCGCCGCAGCACAGGATCGGGGTGAGCCCGGCCTCCAGAGCCTTCTTCACCTTCTTGTTCAGCAGGCAGTCGCACTCCTTGAAGTAATCGCGGCGCTCCGAATGGCCGATGATGACGTATTTCACGCCCGCATCCACCAGCATGGACGCGCAGATCTCTCCGGTATAGGCGCCCTTATCCTCAAAGTACATGTTCTCGGCGCCCACTTCCACGTTGGTGCCCTTTACCGCCTCCACGACGGGAATGATGTCGATGGCCGGCACGCAGTAAACCACGTCCGCCTCATCGGTCACCACCAGATCCTTTAACGTATTGCACAGCTCTACCGCCTGGCTGGGAGTCATGTTCATCTTCCAGTTGCCGGCTATGATTTTTCTTCTCGCCATCGTCGTCTCCTTATTTGTCGTCCGCAGCAGCCACGCCGGGAAGCTCTTTGCCCTCCAAAAACTCGAGGGAAGCGCCGCCGCCGGTGGAAATGTGGCTCATCTTATCCGCAAAGCCCAGCTGATTGACAGCAGCCGCGGAATCGCCGCCGCCGATGATCGTGGTGGCATCCGTATCCGCCAGCGCCTTCGCGACGGCAATGGTGCCCGCCGCCAGGGTGGGATTCTCAAATACGCCCATCGGTCCGTTCCAGACGACGGTCTTTGCGGACTTCACGGCGTCGGCGAACAGCTTCTGGGTCTTGGGTCCGATATCCAGGCCCTCCATATCGGCAGGGATCTTATCCGCGTCCACATAGGAGATCTCGACGGGGCCGTCGATGGGATCCGGGAAAGACGCCGCGATCGTGGTGTCCACGGGAAGCAGCAGGGTCTTGCCCAGGGCCGCCGCCTTCTCCATCATCTCCTTGCAGTAATCCAGCTTGGTATCGTCCACCAGAGAATTGCCGACCTCAAGGCCCTGCGCCTTCAGGAAGGTGAACGCCATGCCGCCGCCGATGATCAGGGTATCGCACTTCTCCAGCAGATTGGAGATCACGTTGAGCTTATCCGCGACCTTCGCGCCGCCCAGGATCGCCACGAAAGGACGGACCGGGTTCTCCACCGCGTTGCCCAGGAACTGGATCTCCTTCTCCATCAGGTAGCCGACCGCATTGTCGCCGCCCTTCTCGGTGATATATTTGGTCACGCCCGCCACGGACGCATGCGCCCTGTGGGAAGAACCGAAAGCGTCGCAGACATAGATATCGGCCAGATCAGCCAGCTCTCTGGAGAACTCTTCGCCGTTCTTGGTCTCTTCCTTGCCGCGGAAACGGGTGTTCTGCAGGAGCACCACGTCGCCCTCTGCCATCGCCGCGACAGCAGCGGTGGCCGCTTCGCCGGTCACGTTGTAATCGGAAATGAACTTCACTTCCTTGCCCAGCTTCTCGGACAGTCTCGCCGCCACGGGAGCCAGGGACTCGCCTTCGTTGGGGCCGTTCTTCACCTTGCCCAGATGGGAGCAGAGGATCACCTTGCCGCCGTCCGCGATCAGCTTCTTGATCGTAGGCAGCGCGGCCACGATACGGGTCTCATCGGTGATGACGCCTTCCTTCAACGGCACGTTGAAATCGCATCTCACCAGCACTCTTTTGCCTTTTACGTTGATATCGTCAACGGTCTTCTTATTCAGGCCCATGATAAGGACCTCCTTTCATACATGAATCGGGGCCCGGTCCCATGGACCGGACCCCTGTTGAGCCTAAGCCTTTGCTTTCCTTACAATCGGGATCCCGTTCGTCCGAACGGTCTCCCCTCCGTCAGTCCTTCGATCAGGCGCCCAGCAGCTTGCCGAAGTGCTTGATGGTGCGGACCATCTGGCTGGTATAGGAGTTCTCATTGTCATACCAGGAAACAACCTGAACCTCGGAGAGCTCATCGTTGATGGGCAGGACCATGGTCTGGGTCGCATCGAACAGAGAGCCGTAGGTCATTCCGATGATATCGCTGGAAACGATCTCGTCCTCATTGTAGCCATAGGACTCGTTGGAAGCAGCCTTCATCGCCGCGTTGATGGACTCCTTGGTAGGATTGCCCTTCACGACAGCGGTCAGGATCGTGGTGGAGCCGGTAGGGGTCGGAACGCGCTGTGCGGAACCGATCAGCTTGCCGTTCAGCTCAGGGATGACCAGGCCGATCGCCTTGGCAGCGCCGGTGCTGTTGGGAACGATGTTCACCGCAGCGGCGCGGGATCTTCGCAGATCGCCCTTTCTCTGAGGGCCGTCCAGCGTCATCTGATCGCCGGTGTAAGCGTGGATCGTGCACATGATGCCGGACTGGATCGGGAAGCTGTCATTCAGAGCCTTCGCCATGGGAGCCAGGCAGTTGGTGGTGCAGGAAGCCGCGGAGATGATGGTGTCTTCGTTGGTAAGGGACTCATGGTTTACATTGTAAACGATGGTAGGAAGGTCGTTGCCGGCCGGGGCGGAAATGATGACATGCTTCGCGCCCGCATCGATATGCGCCTGTGCCTTCGCCTTGGAGGTATAGAAGCCGGTGCACTCCAGAACAACGTCAACACCCAGCTTGCCCCAGGGAAGATCAGCGGCTTTGGCTTCCGCATAGATCTTGATCTCGGTGCCGTTGACCGTGATGGAATCCTCGCCTGCCGTGACCGTATCAGCCAGCGCATATCTGCCCTGCGTGGAATCGTATTTCAGCAGGTGAGCCAGCATCTTGGGGGAGGTCAGATCGTTGATCGCGACGATCTCAAAGCCTTCCGCTCCGAACATCTGCCTGAAAGCCAGACGGCCGATACGGCCAAAACCATTGATAGCTACTTTTACTGCCATTTTCGTATCCTCCTAAAAATGTTTTATAATGTTCTGTCCCGCCTTCTGCGTCAAGGCAAAAGGCTTGACAAAATTTTATCATCACAGATATTTTACCTAATTTATCCTGAAATATCAAGATGTAAATAGAAAATAATTGGAAAAGCAGGGGGAATCTCCGGATTGCCTATATAAATCCGCCTTTTTTTGTGCTATACTGGGAAAAGCGGCGGCATGCGGATGCCCCGCACCGGCAGAAACGATGCATGACATACTATATATAGTGTGTTTTATTCCGTATACAACTGCATTTTGCAGGACAGGCCCCTTTTCTTCCTGCGGGATGCGGCGGTCTTTTCTGTCATTTCATCGCATAAGGAGGCGCTTTTCATGCCCGTACTCGCAGATTTTCATTTACATTCTTCTTTTTCGGGGGACTCGGACGCGCCCATGGAAGAGATGGTCCGGCGGGGCATCTCGCTCGGCCTTTCGCAGATGTGCTTTACGGAGCACATGGACCTGGACCATCCGGTCTCGGAGGAACTGCCGGCCGGCTTTTTCGAGGTGGATACCGCGGCCTACCAGGAAACGCTCCTGTCGCTCCGGGAAAAATACGCGGACAGGATCCGTCTCCTGTTCGGGATCGAGCTGGGCATGCAGCCTCACATGGCGGCCCGCAATACGGCCTACGCGGCCTCCTGGGACTTTGATTTCATCATCGCCTCCACCCATTTCGTGGGCGGGATCGATCCCTACTCCCCCTCCTATTTCGACGGGAAAACGGACGAAGAGGCCTACCGGGCCTATTTTGAAGAGGAGCTGAAGGGCCTTCAGGGCTTTTCGGACTTCGACGTGTACGGCCACATCGACTATGTGATCCGCTACGGGAGGACAAAGGATAAAAACTACTGCTATGACAAATACGCGGATCTGTTCGACCGGATGCTGGACCTCCTTCTGGAAAAGGGAAAGGGCATCGAGCTCAACACCGGCGGTCTGCGCAAGGGCCTGCGGGAGCCCCATCCCTGCGTGGAATTTCTGAAGCGGTACCGCAGGATGGGCGGCGAGATCATCACCGTGGGCTCCGACGCCCATTTCCCGCGGGACATCGCGGCGGATTTCGGCCGCGCCGCCGATTTCCTGCGGCAGTGCGGCTTCTCCCGCTACTGCACCTTCAAAAAAAGGACGCCCTCCTATCACGAGATCTGAGAGCGTCCCATTCCTTTTATCCTTCCACGCAGGCCCGGTATGCGCCCTGCAGCGCTTCCAGCTTTTCCTCCACCATGCTGCGGCCCACATCCGCGGCGCCTTCCTCGCCGGTCTCCATCACCCTCCGCAGGAAGGCGGCTTCCTCCGACGCATCCCAGGCCGCTTCGCAGGCTCTGACGGTATCCTCCAGCTTCAGGGATCCCGCGTACAGATCCGGCCGCTCCGCCAGAAAATTCACATATCCCTGTTCTCCCAGCGCCAGACGCAGCGCAATCAGATACTGCCTGGCGCTGTCTTCATCTCGGGTCAGCCGCCAGGCCTTTTCAAAGTACGCCGCGGCCTCTCCGAACAGGAACAGGCGGGCCTTCGCCACGCCGCAGTTGTGATACACGCTGCCGCGGAAGGAGGGCTCCCTTCCGGTGAGATCTTCCGCCAGCTCCTCATATTCCCGCAGCGCCATCACATATTTCCCGTTCGCCAGATAATAATCCCCGCGCGCCTTTGCCCGCTCCAGCCCGTCGGCCTTTTCGCTGATGCCGAGGATCCGTTCGATCTGCTCCGCCTCCTGCATCGAACAGTAGCCGGTATAGGAGAACAGCGTCCGCACGAACGCGATGACGGGATCCTGCTCCCGGCAGGACGCGGTCAGCTTTGCCGACAGCTCCGGCAGCCCGCACTGCTTTCCCACCCATTCCGCCAGCTCCCTGCCCAGCAGGGACGGTTCCAGCACCCAGGCGTTTTCGCGCACAAAATAACAGAGCTCCTCCACGTTCCACACGTGGAGCCTGGCGCGTTCAAAATAATAAGGAACTTCCGCCTGCTTTCCCAGGCAAAGGTAAACCCGTCCCATCTTTCTTCACTCCCGTCGATCCGTCTCTCAAAGTGAAAACTGCTCTTCCCAGAACCTGTGGGTGGCGGGGAAAAATTCTCCGAACCCCAGATCCTCCAGGCTCACATGCACGGTGGAGGCGTCCGCCATCTCCATCTTCATGCGGATCCGCGACGTGCGGGCGGGACGCTGCGGCAGTCCGCTCAGCGTCACCCGGACCTCCCGGACGTCCCTGCCGTTCAGCGGCGTGATCCGCAGGGTGAACACGTTCTCCTCCTCCAGCAGGAATTCACATTCCTTCCCGGCCTCGTACCAATTGACGCCGGCGTCCAGAAGGGCGAGGTAGGCATCCTCTCCCCGGCGGGAAACGTGCATGCCCACGTTGGCCTTGAGCATGTCCTTTCCCAGAAAGGCATAGCCCTTCGCGGCACCGTCTCCCAAAAGCCGCTGCCTGGCCGCATAGCAGGCGCCCTTGCTGTAAAGGTTGTTGCCCAGGAACACGCGCCTTCCGGCGCAGATCACCTGCAGTGTCTCCCGGTACCACTCGCCCGCAAAGCCGTCCCCCAGCAGATAGACCGTGGAAACCTGCCCTTCCTCCAGCACTTCCTCCATGGCCGCCGCAAAGGAATGGTCCAGGATCGAATAATTCCGGTCATCCTCCACCGCATCGCCCGTGGGCAGCACCGGCCTGATGTCTTCCCTCTCCTTTTCCTCCACGAAGGCCGCCATCGGCGTCGTGCGGCGGTTGACGGAAAAGAACAGGGTCCTAAGATGCGGTTCCAGCTCACAGATCAGCACGCCCCTGCGCATCAGCTCCTCCGGCTGGTTGATATTGTAATAGAAAAAGCTCTCCGCACGTCCCACGACGAACACGTGCTCCGCCTTCAGGCCCAGAACGGAAACGGCCCCGGCCAGCGCGTCGAGCACCGGCTTCGTCACCTCTTCCACCGTGAAGACCAGCGCCTCCAGCCGGTCCGGGGATATGATGGGCGCAAGCAGCGAAAAGCTCCGTCTCAGGAACAGGGCCAAAAGCGCCACAGGGTCGTAGGCTTCCCCGTCCACCTCCACCGGCTCTCCCAGCGCGGCCCGCTCCAGGAGCCGGTCCACCAGCACCGCCTCTCCCCGCTCGGCCGCTTCCTTCGCATCCTTTCCGTACAGCCAGAGCTCCCGGCCGGTATGCCTGGCCAGGCAGGCAGGGATCTGATAATCCTCGCCGCCCGCCACCTGGCTGACCGTTTCCGGCTTCGTCTCCCCGGGAAGACAATAGCTGATCTGCGCGACGGCGCTTCCCAGATCATAACCGGCCGCGGCCCCTTCCGTATTCTGTTTTTCCGAAGTCTGCGCCCGATCCGAAAACCGCATGGCTCATTCCCCTCTCTTTCCCCATAACCGCGCATGGTCCTTACTGCCGCGCGGTGAACAGCTCCTTCGCGCAGAAATCCGTGTACAGATACCGCTTCAGCACGTCCGTATTCAACCGGCGGGCGCTCCTGCTCTGTCCGTCCCCCAGATGCTCCGCGGTGGCCGCCGCCAGCATACCGTAACGCCCGGACGGCGCGTGCGGCGTCTCCTGAGCCTTTAAGAGGCCGCTGTCCAGGATCGCGGAAGGGCTGTCCGGCTCCGTCACATAATACTGCAGCTTCTCTCCCGGGAACAGGATGAATTCCGCGGTGAAGATACCGGAACAGATATGACGCATGGAGGCGCTCTCATATTCCGCGTCCGCATCCTCCCGCCGCAGGATCCGATAATTGAGCACTGCGCTCTTCCCCGGATCTCCCCGGTAAACCACGAAGGTCTTGTCCAGGAGCAGAGCCGCGCCGGGGATCAGATCGGCGAACTCCTTCAGCACGGGCAGAAGCTGATCCTGCCGGATCATCCTCCCGCCCAGGTCCCGCAGCGCCACCGCGGTCTGGGGATCCACGGCGTCCCGGTTGGCCGCGTAATACGTCAGGCAGGCGATCCGGCACAGATCCGTGACCGGCTCGTTCTGCCGCAGCAGACGCAGGATATCCTGGACCGCGCTGGCATGGATCGGCTGATCCTCCATCACATAGCTGTACGCGCAGCGGTGAAGGAACGCGATCCGCGTTTCGCTCCTGCCGCCCTCGGCGATGTACTGGCGCAGCAGCTCGGTCCGCTCCGTCACATCGGCGCCGCAGAAAAGCATCTGTTCCAGGAGCCGTTCGCACAGGGAAAAGGTGTTCAGCCCGAACCCCTCCGCCGCGGCCTTGACCGCCTCCAGCTCTGCGATGCTGCCCTCATAGCAGTCCGCGAGCTGACGGAGCATATTCCCGTCGTACTTTCCCCGCAGGGCCGCCTGGAAACAGAGGGCCGTCATGCGCGCCTCCTGCCGGAACTTCTCTTCCTCCAGAAGACGGCTGCACATGCGCAGCAGGATCCTGGCGTCCTGTTCATGCAGATCCATCCCTTCCAGCCAGTGATATGCCTTTTCGTAGAATCCCTGCAGGACCAGATAGCGCACGGCCTCCGTCCGCTCTGCGGCGGACAGCCCCTCCGGCTCCAGCGGAGCCAGCACCGTATCCAGCTCCCCGGTTCGGTCCTCCTCGAAATAAAACCGGATCAGCGCCATGCGCACGGCTCCCTGCCAGTCCTTTCGCACGCCCTCCGCCCGGGCGATCTGCAGATAGCTGTCCGCATTCGCCTCATTCACGGTGATCTGGGCATCCTGCACCGCCGCCAGATGATAGGAAAGCACATCCGCCGCATAGGGCGCCAGCGACGCGAAGAGCGCACCCCTGTCGAACAGCGGCTTCCGCTTCACCGAAGCGTCCGCGGGACGCCGATGCAGGGATTCATCCTCCATGAACAGCAGATCCCCTGCCCCGCACAGCTCCGCGTAACCCCGGCCTGCGCGCAGCGAAACCGTCTTTTCCCCGCTGCGGCGGGAATACACCGCCGCCAGCCGCCTGCATTCCTGCGGACAGGATACCTCGGAAACGCACACCAGCGGCGCCAGCGCCGCGGCGTTCTCCGGCGTGAACAGCGCTCCGGGCAGCAGCGAGCGGTACAGCTCGGCCAGATGACGGTTGATCCGCCCCCTGTGAAGCTGTTCCACCGTGAACTGTTCCATCTGCGGCCGGTATGCGATATAAAGCTCCGGATCCTCTTCCCGGTGTCTCTCCATATAGGCATACAGATACGCCGCGCACTCATAATCCAGATTGCTCTGGTATGCGAAATAGATCTGCACGCTCCTGGGGATCTCCACATCCTGCTCCAGATCCAGACTCAGCATATAATGCTCGTACAGCCGCGTGATGCGCAGCTTCTGCTCCACGCCCTGCAGATACCAGAAATAACAGTCCTTTCCGGTCCTGCCCCCCTTGATGAGCAGCGTGCAGACCGCCTGCAGCGTCTCCTCGTCCTTTGTTCTCTCCCAGTGCCGCTTCAGGATATCGAACAGCACGGCATCATAATACTTCTCTTTCCCGGCCAGACGGATCACGTGTCCCATCAGATCCTGCGAAAGGATGCCCTTCCTGGCCCCGTACAGCAGCAGACGCCTGGCCGTGCCGTCCAGCCGCTCTAAAAGCATCGGATTGACGTTCAGAAGCTGCAGCGCCTCCAGATACAGCACCGGGCTGATACATCCGGCCGCGAACTGCGTCTGCAAAAATTCCCATTTGCGGGACGCGCTCCTGGAGAGCTGGCGGGACAGGAACAGGATCAGCCAGGCGATCCTCCAGTCCTGCCCGTTCTGAGAAAAGATCTCCTCTATCCGCAGCGTCGTTTTGCGCACATAGGACTCTTCCCGGTTGTACAGCGTCGTCAGATACAGATAATAGCAGTATACCGCCGGGGGCGCCTCCTGCACCCGGTCGTGGAGGCGCATGAGCACCCAGCCCGCTTCATCCGCCTTATCCTCCGTCATCAGCAGCTGCGCGTGAAACAGCTTCGGCTCGATGCTCCTCTCCGGCGACAGCCGGATCAGCCGGTCCACGCACGTCCTGGCCTCTTTTTTCCACTCCTGCGCGCCGATCTTTTTCATCCGGAAATCCTGATAGAGCGAAACGAGCCGCAGCCGCTCCGCCCGCAGACCGCCGCGTCCCCGCTCGCCCGCCTGAGACGCCGTGCCGCGCCGCCGCGCGGTCACCGGGACCTCGATCCTGCCGTGACACCATTCCAGCGTCACACAGCCGAAATTGTCCCCCGCATGGAGCTTCTCCGCATCCAGAAAGACCGACAGCCGATACTGATTGCCCAGAAAATCGTCCGCCAGGATCCGCGTCTTCTCCACCGCCAGGAAATCTCCCTTTACGCTCACGGCGATCCGCACCGGTCCCCAGCCGACCTTCTGCAGGATCAGCTCCTCGCTGGTCTGCTCCGAAACCTCGGCGGTGATCTCCCTGCGGCCGGACACGAAGGAAATGGGCTGCTTCTTGCGGATGGCGATGAGAAACTCCTCCATATTGACTTCGTTCCCTTTATATGCCGAAAGCCCCCTGTAAAGCTGCTGCAGCTCCTCCTCCCGCCGTCCGATGATCCCGGGAAAGCGGTCCGAGTAAAACAGCTTCACCGCCTCGTCCCAGCTGGCCCTGGCCAGATTCGTAAAATGGAACAGATCGGAGATCTCTCCTAAGGAGCTGGCGGCAGGGCGCTCCTGCACGGCCGCCTTCCAGGGGAGCTCATATTCTCCGTAATTGGACACAATAAAAAAGCGGCCGCTGCGCGTCTCCCCGTCCTGCATCCCATCCGCATCGAAGCTGTATTCGATCTGCTCCTGTGCGCCGCAGAAATAGGGCGTCAGACAGCGCATCCTCTCATCATCCGTTCGGACGAAGCCCTCCGCCGCCGCATTCCCCGCCGCGGCCACGACGAACGAGCCCACGGCCTTTTCTCCGGGGGCCGGGGATAGCTCCGCCTGCTTCTCGGAAAAAGTGAGCTGTCCCGTCACCGGCACATAATTTTCCGTCCTGATATGCTCTCTCAGTTCCCGCATCGCGATCGCTCCTTCCCCCGCCCGTCCCGCGCCTTTCCGCGCGTTCTTTTCTTTTCCCGCTTACTGTTATCATACATTATTTTTCCCGGATATGCAACCTTTGCCGCACAATCCCGTCCGGCGCGCCGGGCCGGATCCCGCGTCCCCGGCGCACCGGAAGCGCTCCCGCGTCATCGGCAAACCGGGGCAGGTTCCCAAGTCCCCGGCGCACCGGAAGCGCTCCGCCGCATATATTAAAAAACAAACGGCGCCCTTGCTGAAAGGCCGCCGCCAGGAAACATGCGCGAGGTTTTTTATGTCAAAATCCATTCATGCCGCTCAGCTGGCAGACACCCTGTATACGGGCACTCTGCAGGTGAACGCGGTCTCTTCCGTCGGCTTTTTCCCGGTCAGCGGTGCCACCGTCACCGTCTCGGCCGCCGAAACGCCGGACAGTGTCCTGGAACAGCTCACCACCGACGGATCCGGTCAGACACAGCCGATACAGCTCCCGGCCCCGGATCCCGCATATTCCCAGGAACCGGGACAGCCCAAACCCTATTCCGCTTACATCATCGAGGTCACCGCGCCGGGGTACGAACCGGTACGGGTCTTCGGCACCGAGATCCTGCCGGGCGAAAAAAGCCTCCAGTCCGTTTTCATGAAGCCTCTGGAAACCGCCGGTGAGAACGCCCCGGAGGAAGAGATCTCCATTCCGGACCACACCCTGTACGGGGAGTACCCCGCCAGGATCCCGGAGGCCGAGCAAAAGCCGGAGCCGGAAAGCGGCGAGATCGTCTTAAGCCGCGTGGTGATCCCGGAATACATCGTGGTGCACGACGGCGCGCCGGACGACGTGGACGCGCCCGACTACTATGTGCGCTACCGGGACTACATCAAAAACGTGGCCTCCTCGGAAATATACGCCACCTGGCCGGAGAGCACGATCTACGCCAATATCCTGGTCATCCAGTCCTTCACCCTGAACCGGGTCTATACGGAATGGTACCGGGCGAAGGGATATCCCTTCACCATCACCTCTTCCACCGCTTACGACCAGAAGTTCATATACGGGCGCAACACCTATTCCAATATCGACCGGCTGGTGGATTCGATCTTCGCCAATTATCTTTCCCGCCCCGGCGTGCGCCAGCCCATCTTCACCGGCTACTGCGACGGGAACAGGGTGAGCTGCCAGGGACTTTCCCAGTGGGGCTCCAAATACCTGGGGGATCAGGGATATTCCGCCATCGAGATCATCCGCTATTATTACGGAAACGATATGTTCATCAACTCGGCCTCCGCCATCAGCGGCGTTCCCTCCTCCTGGCCGGGCTACGATCTTTCCGCCGGGGCCTCCGGGACGAAGGTGCGCCAGCTGCAGGAGCAGCTCAACCGGATCGCGCAGAACTATCCCGCGATCCCCCGGGTCACAGCGGACGGGATCTACGGCAGCAGGACCGCCGAATCCGTGCGCGCGTTCCAGCGGATCTTCAACCTGCCGGTCTCGGGCACCGTGGATTATCCCACCTGGTATCAGATCTCCGGCATATATGTGGCGGTATCCAGAGCGTCGGAGCCCGGCACGTAAAGGGACGGCCCCGCTCCCGCCCGGGCGGAGGCGGCCGGACTCCTGCGCGCCCCAGGTACATAAAAACGGCGGCGGTACGGCCCCTGCGCGCCGGGCAGACCCGTCTGCGCTTCCCGCGCAGCCGGGTCCGCTCCCGGCACAGGGGCCGTACCGCCGTCTGCTTTAATGAAAGTTCGTGTTCACTGCTCGGACGCTTCGGATGCGGACTCCGCCGTTTCCTCCGCCGCGCTCTCCGTTTCCTCCTCCGCGGGAGCGGCGGCCGCGTTCTTCGTCAGAAGCAGCATGATATCGTTGGAACGGGCGATGAACCTGGTCATGGCCTCCGGCGTCAGCGGCGCGTTGGAAAGCCTCGCCAGATCGTAGAGCTGCTCACAGATCATCTTCGTATCGCCGCCGTCCTCATGCGCCGTGATATAGGCCACCAGCGGATGAGCCGCATTCAGCACCAGCGTCTCCCCCTCCGCGCCGAAGGCACCCATATCCATGCCGCCGCCGTACATCTTCATCATATCCTGCATTCTCCTGGTTTCCTCGGAAACCGTCAGCACGGAAGCGACCTTTTTATTTTTCAGCTTCTCCACGGAAACCTTGAGCTTGTCGTTCTTCAGAGCCTTGCGCACCAGCTTCTCGATCTTCTCCGTCTGGGCCTTCAGCTCCTCCTGTACCTTTTTGCTGGTCCTGGCCTTGAAGACATCCGTCAGCTCCGCATCGATGCGGGCGAAATGGATCCCCTCGTTCTTGGCCTCCAGCTGGGAGATGAAGGGCTGATCGATGCGCTCCGGCAGAATGACCGCGTCCAGCTTCGCCGCCCTGAACATGTTGATATACTGGCTCTGCTGTTTTTCGTCGGTGACGTAGTAGATGGTCTTTTCCTTCTTCTCGTCCTTCTCGCCGCCGTCCGCCGCGGTCTCCTCCTTCGCCTCGTCCACCACTTCGGCTTCTGCCTTTTCGCCGTTCTCATCCACCGCGCCCTCGGCGGTCTCATCGGGATCGATCTTGTTGACCTCCAGACACTCGGGCAGGGTCAGATATTTGCCGTCCAGATTCTTGAACAGGATATAGTCGGTCATCTTCTGGCAGAATTTCTCGTCCTTCAGGCAACCGAACTTGATGAAGGGCGCGATATCGTCCCAATACTTCTCGTACTCGTCCTTCTGGGTCTTGCACATGCCGGAGAGCTTATCCGCTACCTTCTTCGTGATGTAATCGGAGATCTTCTTCACGAAGCCGTCATTCTGCAGCGCGCTTCTGGACACATTCAGCGGCAGATCCGGGCAGTCGATGACGCCCTTTAACAGAAGCAGGAATTCCGGAATGACCTCCTTAATGTTATCCGCAATGAACACCTGATTGTTGTACAGCTTGATGGTGCCCTCAATGGACTCGTACTCCATGTTGATCTTGGGGAAGTACAGGATTCCCTTCAGATTGAACGGATAGTCCATGTTCAGATGGATCCAGAACAGCGGCTCCTTGTAGTCCATGAACACCTTGCGGTAGAACTCGATATACTCTTCCTTCGTGCATTCGTTGGGATTCTTCCCCCAGAGCGGATGGGTATCGTTGATCAGCTCCGGCCGCTTCACGATCTTGATCTTGTCGGGATCCTCGTCCTTTTCCTTTTTCAGCGTCTCCACCACCGTGTCGGTGTCCAGCTTCTCGCTGGCCAGGATCGTCTCGGTATCTGGCGTGTTCTCCCTGGAGACATAGATCTCGGTGGGCATGAAGGAGCAGTATTTCTTGATGACCTCCTTGGCCTTGTACTCGTTGCAGAACTGCAGGCAGTCCTCGTTCAGATACAGGGTGACACAGGTACCCACCTGCGTCCTGTCCCCCTCGTCCATGGCGAACTCCGTGCCGCCGTCGCACTCCCAGTGCACGGCCTTCGCGCCTGGCTGCCAGGAAAGGCTGTCGATATGCACCTCATCCGCCACCATGAACGCGGAATAAAAGCCCAGGCCGAAATGCCCGATGATCTGATCGTCGTTGGCCTTATCCTTATATTTGGTGATGAAATCGGTGGCGCCGGAAAAAGCGATCTGGTTGATATACTCCTCCACTTCCTCCGCCGTCATGCCGATACCGTTATCGATGAACTTCAGCGTCTTCTCCTCCGGATTGACGATCACCTCCACCTTCGCCTTATAATCCTCGGGCAGACTGTACTCGCCCATCATATCCAGCTTCTTCAGCTTCGTGATGGCGTCACACCCGTTGGAGATCAGTTCCCGGTAAAAAATATCGTGGTCGGAATACAGCCACTTCTTGATGATAGGGAAAATATTTTCGCTGTTGATAGACAGACTGCCGCGTTTCTCGGCCATAAAAATCACGATCCTTTCTTTTGCCTGATTGGGACGCCGGTCTTTCCCGCGTCTCCTCTCTGCGGAACGCTCCGTTCCTCATATTCCAAAAAACAGTTTAATCCTCTCTTTTCAAATTGTCAACAGAAAATTAGCACTCATTTCAAGTGAGTGCTAACGATTGTGTGAAGATTTTATTAAATTCCCATAAACCGTGCCGCTTCATCTCATTTTATCCCGTTAAAACGGCTCCGGTGCGGCCCCGGGCATGGGCAGGACGCCCGGACCATTCCGCGTCCCGCTCAGTGCGCCTCAAAATAACGCTCGTACACGTCAAAAAAGCCTGTCGTGGTCACCGCCTCGTCATGGATCAGCGTCACGGGATCCCACAGCTCTTCGTTCAGCTGGCGCACGAGAGAATCCACAAACGTATCGTATTCCCGGCTGAAAGCCTCATTGCGCCGCTCGTCGGCGATCTTCTCCTTGTTCAGCTGGGTCTGCGCCTCGTCAAAAGTATTGATGCACTTGATGATATAATATCCATCCTCGCCCGCGACCACGCCGCTGATCTCATCCTTTCCGAGGTTGAAGGCCGCCTTCTCCAACGCCGCCTCCTTTTCGCCCTTCCCGAAAGAGCTGGTGATCACGCTGTCCTCGCTGTTTTCCTGCGCGAGCGCTTCAAAATCCGCGCCCTCCTCCGCCTGCTGCCGGACCTCCTCAGCCGCGCCTTTCTCCGATATGCGGATCATCTGCACCGTGATCGTCCGCGCCTCGTCGTCGCTGATCTCGGGATTCACGTCCTCCACGATCTGCCGGTACACCTTTTCCGCCAGGGCATATTCCCGGTACATCTGCCCGATGAGCGCGCTGTCCGCCCCGAGCAGCGTCCGCTCCGTCCCGTTCAGGGAATCGAAATACTCCGCGGCGGCAGCCTGTACCCGCTGCTCCTCCGTTTCGTCCAGCCCGATCCCCTTCTGCTCCGCCAGCAGCACCATCGATTTTACCTGCGCCAGCTCGCCGAGCACCTGCTGCTTGATCCCGTCCTCCAGCGACTCCCTGCTGCCCTCCACTTCCCAGATCTGCGCCCCGTAGACCTCTTCGTACTGGTTCTGCAGATTGGTCAGATAGATCATGGCCTCCGGCAGCGTGCAGGAAGCGTCCGCGATCCGGAAGACCTCGTTTTCTTTCATGCCGGTGGTCAGCACGACCTTCGTTTCGTCCCCGCAGCCGCCCAGGGAAAACGCGGCCGTGACCAGCAGAATTGCCCATAACAAAAGACAGACCGAACGCCCGGGGCGCCGCAGGATCCCCCGCGGCGCGCAGTGCCGGGCAGTCCGCCCTGTATGGTTCCGGCCTTCTGCCGGTCCGTCTTTTCTTTTATCCCAGATCAAAGGAAAAATACGTCTCATTCTCAATGTCAAAGGATGGTATGGATCCAGCCCTCGGGCCCTTCCACTCTGCCCATCTGAATGCCGGTCAGGGTGTCGTACAGCTTCTGGATGACGGGGCCCATCTTCTCCATGCCGCTGGAGAAGCAGATCTCCCTGCCGTGGTCCACGACCTTGCCGACCGGGCAGATGACCGCCGCGGTCCCGCAGACGCCGCATTCCGCAAAATTCTCCAGCTCTGAGAGCTTCACGGGGCGCTCTTCCACCTTCAGGCCGAGGATATCCCGCGCCACGACGGTCAGGGAACGTCTGGTGATCGAAGGAAGGATGCTGCCGGACTGAGGGATCACAATGCCGCCGTCCCTGTCCACGAACAGGAAGTTGGCGCCGCCGGTCTCCTCCACGCAGGTGCGCGTGGCGGGATCCAGGAACATGTTCTCGTCGAAGCCCTTCTCATGGGCGCTCACATACGCATGCAGACTCATCGCATAGTTCAGACCGGCCTTGATATGCCCGGTGCCGTGAGGCGCCGCCCGGTCGAAATCGCTGACACAGATCGTCAGAGGCTTCACGCCGCCCTTGAAATAAGGTCCTACGGGCGTCACGAACATACGGAACTGATATTCCTCCGCAGGCTTCACGCCGATCACCGGAGAACTGGCAAACATATAGGGACGGATGTAAAGGGTCGCGCCGCTGCCGTAAGGGGGCACCCAGGCCGCGTTGGCCTTTACCACTTCCTCCACCGCTTTTACAAAGCGCTCCGCAGGGAACGGAGGCATTTCCAGACGCCTCGCGCTGTCCATCATGCGCTGCGCGTTCAGGTCGGGCCGGAAGGTCACGATATGACCGTCTTCCGTCGTATAGGCCTTCAGACCTTCAAAGACCTCCTGACAGTAATGCAGGATACCGGCGCATTCGCTGATCGTGACGAAAGCGTCCTTCGTCAGCACGCCCTCATCCCACGCGCCGTTCTTAAAATTCGATACGTAGCGGTAGTCTGTCGGCATATAGCCGAATCCGAGATTTGCCCAGTCGAGATTTTTCTTCTCCATGATCATTCACACTCCTCATCCGTTTTGCAATGAACCCAGTAATCCAAGCGATACGTCCGTCTCCGTGCAGGCACGGCGGGGCGCTCACCCGGTTCCCCGCAGTGCGCGCGCTCGAGCTGCGCTCTCGCCCGCGGGCTTCGCCCTATGTTTTCATTCCGGGATCTGTCCGCTTCCGTGCAGGCACGGCGCGGCGCTCACCCGGTTCCCCGCAGTGCGCGCGCTCGAGCTGCGCTCTCGCCCGCGGGCTTCGCCCTATGTTTTCATTC
>CANRMT010000019.1 GCA_947631815.1 uncultured Eisenbergiella sp. | reverse complement strand
CGATCTACCAGTATCAGAGTATTCACACCTCTCCTCGCGATCATGCTGCAGCATACTACCGTCTTTCCAAACGCTGTGGCGGCGTGAAGTATACCGGTTTCATTTTCAAGCATTGACTCCACAGCCGGTATCTGCGATTCTCGCAGTTCTCCTTTAAACGAAACTTGGATCTTCCGGCCATCTGTGCGTTTATCCTCTATTTCATATCGGACTCCGGCTTTATCGAAGCGCTTCAGAAGTTCTTCCCTGAGCCCCCGCGGCAGGACAATATATTTTCCCTCATCATCTCCAAGGTAAATGAATCTTGACTCATCATAATTAGGCATATCCATTGCCTGGTTCTGAAAATACTGCCTGTTTGAGAATGTGGCCATTCGGCGCAGCTGCCTCTTTATCTTATTCGACATTCCGGAGGAATCTATGTAGATACGGTCAGCCAATATGATATGCACCGTACCTTTCACGCCGCCTGCGCCGATCTCCGAATCCTTATCCCATGGGGCATCGTTATCATTCGCTTCTCCTGTATCGTCTGCACTATACCATAAGGAAAGATAATCTTCTATTTCCTGCCTGCTTAGTCTTTTCGTGCCTGCAAGTGCTTTTAGCTGATCCTCGTAGGCGTTCCAGTTATCATCAACAAAAGCGCTGTTGCCCGCTTTCAGGGCCTGTCCCTGCAGCGGGAGCGCAATAACATTGCCAAGGCCTCCCTCCGGAAGAACATCCTGATTCGGCATCATACGGTCATAGTATTTGAAAGACTTCAAATTTACGGATTCCGAGCCTTTTTCAAGCAATGCAAAACCAAATCTCCTTGCCAGTCTGGCCGGAATCATCTCCTTAAAGAATATCCAAAGATGCGCGCCTCGTCCCGATCTCGACCGTTCCGTCAAAGCGTCTATATTAAGATTCCTGCAAATACGGCGCAGGGCATTTATCTCTTCTTTCCAGTTATCATCATAGTTCGCATGGTCTTCCTGTTCCGCCCCTTTTGCGTGATTATCAAAATCGAATACCAGCAGCTGGCAAAGATTGTTCTCCAGCATCGGATAAATTGCCACTACATCATTTCCATTTGGATCCGCGCCGATCATGTGTGCCTTTATGAACGGCAGTGTGAGCGGTTTATATGCCTTTAACTCACAGTCTTTGCATCGGACACCATCTTTTTTCTGTATATGGCAGCCCCGATCCCATCGATTAAAACATTGTGTATAATACCCGTTTTTTCCTGTCTTCGGATTTGTATAACGGAGGTCAAACACATCCTTTCTTCCACGGCAGAACATCATAAAAAAAACATTGGCAATCTTATCCGTAACTTCAAATCTCTTTATTCTGGCTCCCTGATCCGGATCGTAAATATCTGCAGGTTCATTATTGCTGTCCGTTACAATATCCGCATACGAAATCCCAGCTTCATCAAGACGCTTTTTCAGAAGCAGGTTTTCTTTTTCCAGTGTCTCAATCCTTGCCAGCAACTCTCCTGCCGCATCAGTTTGACGCTTTTCCAACTCCTCCATAATCATCACACTCCAGGCAGTTGCCCTTAAAATCTATCATCAATTGATTCTCTCCAGCAAAAATTTTCCATTCCTATATGAATATTGCAGTAATTTTATGGGCTTATTCTCTATACTCTTACGCTTATCCACATAATCTAAACCTCGTAATTGCTTTTATTTAAAGCAAAAATATGAACTGCCATATTCAAAATTCCTTTCCTGTCATCATCTTGACATACCAACACTTACTTTAAAACTTCCCACCGTGCATCACGTTTTGGACCAAACTCTTTGTCCTGATGATTATTTTACCATGTACTTTGTACCTCTCCCTCTGCCCTCTATTTTCACAACACCTTTTTCGCCCATTTTTTTCAGTAACTGCGTTGTCTTTGATTTGCCAAACTCAACATAAGGAGCAATTTCGCTGATTGATTTCAACATTGTCCTGCTCAAAATCATATATATTTTCCTTTCGTCTTCCGTTAAATTCAGGTTGTTCTCAAAAACCGGAAGTACAATCTTAATTGTATTTTCCGACAATTCAAAGTCCGGTTGCCTTAATCCATTTTCATAAAGCTGTTTTATCCGTGTAATTCCCGTACCGAATATTTCAACAAACCCCAGCCTGTAAAATACATTTGCAAGATTTCTATTCCTCAGAACAGAAAGCTTTCCTGCTAGATACTCATCTTCTGTAATCCCGGACGGCAGGCCTCCCGGAGAAATGATCTCTATTCTGTCATCAAACATCGAAACCCTTATCTGTGACTCCACATCCCACACTCTGTGGATCAATGCGTTTGCGATCGCTTCTCTGAATGCAGCCTCCGGTATTTTTTCTACCTTTTTCCGATCAGTGCCCTGTATTTCTTCATATTGATAATAATCTTTGAATACCTCCAAAGCCTTTTCGTAGACTTCCAAAATAGATCTATTGTCAAATGTTGCTCTCTTTTGGATCACACTGATGCTTTCGCCGAACTTCACAATATCAATTCCCGGAAAATGATTTTTATCCGCTAAAATACCGGCCGCATTATTATATCCAATGGTGCTGTTATACAAATTCAATGTTTTCAGGGTATCCTGATTAAAAGCTTCGATCTGAATGCATTCTTTCAATTTTTGACATAAGGTGTCAAACGTCAGCTCCTGATCTTTACATGGCAATTCTTCAAATCTGATATTTTTCCCTTCCAGGACCAGTCTTGACAACTCCAGCGTATCAACCTCTATCGTTGCAGTATCATTTCGTTTGTATGCTTTTGATTTATATAAATACGGCTTTTGAGGCCCGCTTTTTACCGTCAGTTTTATCGTCCTGTCGTTATTCTGCAATTCCAGTGTGTAATCCGGCTGCGGAGTAATGCTGTCGTTCACTTTATTTTCAATATCCAGACACGCTTGTTTTATATCCGGCAGTCCCTTGATATTGCCATTGTCATCCATGCCGAAAAAAATTTCTCCGCCATCGTAATTCGAAAAGGCGCTTACCGTTTTTAAAAATGTATTTGTAATCTTTTCTTTGAACTCTATTGTTCTTGTTTCACGCATACACCGTACTCCCTTTCCAATTTCACTGCTTATATTATACGCAGAAATACGCAGAAAATCAATCGTATTTTTTTACGATTGATTTTCCGATTGATTTCGGTTATTTCATTTTAAAATCCGCTATCTCATATATTCTGCAGACCGTTCAAAACATCATCCAGCAGCTTTTCCAATAAGTTCTCCTGATACCCCGCCAGCTTCTCCTTCTGTACAAGCTCCGCCGTCTGACACAGCGCCGCATTCTTCAGCCGTTTAAGCTTCACCAATTGCCCGTCGCTTATCACTTCGCCGGACATTGACTCCCTGTAGTCTTCTGTCCCCATCCTCCACAGATGAAGCCTGTTCCCGTACCGCTGCCACAGCCGGTCCGCAATATCCATTCCGGCCGGATCCAGATCTCCGCTGTAGCGGATAGCCGCGCCGCTTTCGGCCAGATGATCCAACAGCCGGATCGCGGCCGCACGCAGCTGGCCTGACGTACACAGGATCGAAACGTCCAGGTCCTTCGCATTCTCCGCTAAATACAGAAAGACCATTTCATTTTCAACGACGTACACTATGTTATGCTCCGCTTTCGCGCCTGTAACGGATCTCAGATTCTCCGCGGTGAGTACATAAGGCTCCTTCCGGTGATAAAACGCCTCGTAAGCCGGATGCGGTCCGTCCGCCGTTTCCAGACGCACGCCAAAAACATGGACCATGCTGGCGATATTGTCGGGCACGATCCCCACCGACTGCATACGCTCCCGCCATCCATACGCGCCTTGCGGTACATCCGCATTCTTCCAGAAACAGACCGCGTGCGTCAGCAGCTGCCCGGCCACGGTTCCCCTGTCAAAATAATGCGGATTCCCGGAAATATTTGCTGCAAATACCGCCAAAAGGCTCTCTTCTCCCTGCGTTTCCTCCAGACGGGCCAATGCGCTGCCCACATTTCGGGCAAGAATTTCCGCAGCCTTCGGATCTTTGGCAAATTCCTTTATCAGGATCTGATAGCCATATTTTTTCCGGCCCTTCAGCTCCCGTATCCAATCAAACGCCGCCGACCTGTTTTTGCCGCGGTCTTCAAAGCAGGCCAGAAGTTCTCCAAAAAATTCTTCTCTCGCCCTCTGCGCCTGCTCTTTCTGCTCCTGGTTTGTCCGCAATGGAGCCGCAAAATACTCCTCCAGCACCGTTTTCATATCGATCGGCGCAAAACGGGTTTTCTGCAGCCCCTGCTCAAATTCCTGAAAGGTGATCGTTACGGTCCCGTCTGCAAAAGATTTTCCAACGATGCCGCCGATCGCCCGCCGCTCCGCTTCCGTGGCGTTCTTAAGCGTAACGCTGCCCGCCGTTCTCCCGAAGCTTTTCCATTTTTTTCGAAGCTCCCGCATGAGCCTTGCATAGGCCTCGTTTTTCTTCAGATATCCGGCGCACTCTTTGTTATTGCACATCCAATATCCTCTCATGCCCGTTCCATGTATAGCGGATCACCGTCACGATCCGGGAGTTCATCGGCTTGTGAAGTTCTGCGATCTTGATCCCTTTTACCGTTTCATAGCATCCCCACAGAGACTGGGAATTCATGATATAATCCAGGTCCATCTTATCTATCAGCTCAAACATACTGCTGATATTCTTATCGTCCACCCCGGCGAACGCCTCGTCCAGCGCGATCATCCGCGGATGTTCCTCGTAATCCGCCTTTTTATACTGGGCGTTTACCGCCGCGAAAAGAGGGACATACATCGCCATTGCCTTCTCGCCGCCGCTGAACCGGTTAAAGGCCGCGTTCGTCAGCGGCTTTTTGTTCTCTTCGCCCCGCCTGTAGAACATCTGAAATTCAAACCATTTCCGATAATCCAGCGCGTCGCGGACCAGCTCCATATAGTTGATCAGGCCGCCCTCTTCCTCCAGTCTCATCTTCTCCATGCGGATCTTACTTCGGAAATGTCCCGCGACCTTCTCAATGTCCTCCACCGTCAACAGCTCACGGTCCCGCAGCAATATCTGCTCCAGCTCCAGCGTATCCAGTTCCGTATCGTTCTCCGCGCTTTTCGGCTTCCATTCCAGCGAAAAGGTAAGCCCCATAGAGGTATCCAGCTGCTTCATGAGATTCGACATATCCCTGACCCAGCTTCGGCTTTCCGCGATCCGATCCGTCAGCTGCTGGCTGATGGTCTGGGACAGGATATCCTCGAACAGCTCCCGGTCCTTCTGCTGGATCAGCAGCTCCGTCTCGTCGATCGCCGATCTCAGGATCTGATAGAATTCCTCCAGAAACACCTTTTTCCCGTTCCACGCGGATACTATTCGGACTCTTTTCCGGAGAGCCTGGAACTGAGTGCCCACGCCGGACTGCTCTCCTGCCGATTCGAAGCATTCCTCTATCGAAGTACCGTAACTGGCAAGGCTGCCGTTATGCTTCTGATACACCTGGACCAGCGCCTGCAGCATTTCCCCGTACTCGCGGCTCTTATCGCTGTCGCGCAGCAGCTTAACGGCCTCCTTCGCGCAGTCCGCCAGCGTACGGTTCTCCCTTTCCAGCACCAATTTCAGCGATAGTTCTTCCTCAAAAAACGCGCGCAGAAGCGTTTCCTCCGCGATCAGTTCCTGCAGGCGCTTCCGCTTCTCCGGCTCGGAGTTTTGCAGATTTTCCAGCATCTGGTCTTTTCGGATGCGCTCCTCATTACAGGCTTTTTCCTGCTCTTCTGTCTCTTTGATCTCGCTCTGCAGCTGTTCCAGCCTTCTGGCCTTCTCCGCGATCTCCGGCCTGTTTAAATATTCTTCGTACTGACGGATCCGGATCTCACACTCTTTTATCCTAGTGCCGCAGGAACGCTTTTCCACAAAAGCATCGTCCATGCCCTGCTCGTCCCGCTCCAGATATTCCTGCCCGGTCAGGAGCCTGCTTCTCTCCGTTTCCAGCTTCAAAAGCTGTTCCCTGCATTCCTGCCAGAGATGCTGATATTCCTCCAGCGTATTCAGCACCCCGTCATACTCGTTTTCCGTTCTGCCATAGGGAAATGGCCTGCATTTCTGAAGCACTTCCTGATACCGGGTCTGCTTCTTGGCCGCCCACTCCCTTTCCCGCTGCTCCTGTTTGGCATATTCCCCGCTGATACGGTCCAATTCCGCGCCGCACTCTTTTTCGCATCCCAACGCCTGATCCAGTTCGTAAAAGTCCGGGATGCTCTTATATTCCGCTTCCAGACGCGCTAACCCCCAATCGGCGTCAGCGTCCTTCTCCTGCAGGCGCAGAAGCTCCTGTTCGCCTTCTGAGATTTCCTGCTGCAGGGCTTCTATCCGCTTCCGCTTTTTTCGTTGACGCGCCAGATATCCCAGGAATTCCGCCTCCGCCTTCTCCGCCTTTCCGGCCAAGATCCCCTGCAGGAACCGTCCGTCCTCTCCGAGATAAATGCCGGTCTGCGCCCCCGCTTTTTCATAAATACTGCTTAATATCTTCCGGACGCTTTCCGCCAGCGCCGGCGTCAGTCCTTCACTGACTGTCAGTTTGGAAAAGCCGGAGCTGCCTTCCTGCGGCACGTAGATCACCGCATCCAGAAACTCCGGACACGACTCCGCGATCCGTGCGTGATCCTTTTCCGCCACGACCAGGGCGTCCAGCAGACCCATACGGTCCAACTGCGCTTCCAGCCTTGCGCATTCCGTTTCCGGCAGTCCGTCGGCAAATTCTACTGTCCTGTAAAACGGAACGGCATCGATTCCGGCAGCCTCAAGACGCTGCCTGGAATATAAAGTGCTCTCGCTCCTGTCGGGCTCAACCTCTTCCCTGCTCTGTATATCGGCTAACTCCTGCCGTGCGGTATCCAGCTTTTCCTCACATAAACGGATCTCCTGCAGGACCGCCTGCTTCTTTTCCAGCCGCTCCGCCCTCTGTTTCTCATGATCATCCCGGAACAGTTCCCGGATCTGCCCCGCATCCGCGATATTCTGATATCGCTGGATCCTGTCCTCCGCTTCCTTTAAAAGAGCTCCCTGCGGCTTCCAGCCTTCCGCAGTCTTTGCCAGGGCGTATAACCGCTCGACCCAACGATCCTGGCTCCCAAGCACCTGCTGCCGCGCATTCTCCAGCGCCTGTTCCTTTTTATTCTTCTCCCTGCCGATACGCTCCAGCTCCTCGGCGGCTTCATCGTACTTGCGCGAGATCTCTTCGAAGTCATGCAGCAGCCGTCTGCATTCTTCCACCAGTTTTCTGTACAGAAGCAGACGATCCGAGATCTCTTCGGCCCCTTCGGTCCGCTCCATGCCGATAAACCGCAGGACTTTTTCATGTCCGTCCCACTTCAGTATCTCCTGATGCTCCTCCATACTCTGCCTGCTGCGTCGGAGTACGTTCCGGTGCTCCTCAAGCATGTCCTGAAGTTCTCTTATTTCCTGTTCACTTCGCCGGATTCTCGCCTGATACTCATCGATCTTTTCGGCCAGCCTGCGGTCCTTTTCCTGCATTTCCGCCATTTCTTTCCTGGCCGTTTCCATCCTGCGGTCGATTTCCTGCAGATCCGCGTCCAGCAAGCCGTCCCGTTCCGTTTCCGCCAGGCGTTTCCGCTCAGAAAGCCCGTTCAGACGAACGCCCAGCTCCCGCAGCGCGTCACGTAGCTCCTTCGCCTCATTTTGCTTTTCCTCGTATTCCTGCTGCGCGCTTTCCGTTTCCGCTTTCTTTTTCAGATAAAATTGGGCCTTCTTCGCCAGCATATACTGATTATAACGCGTATACTCCGTCCGGATGATCTTTACATCTGCGAACGCGCGGTTCAGCATATCCAGGCTGTCCTGGATCTCATCCATCTTTTCCATGGCCTCCACCATCGTGCGAAGATCCTCATCCGACAGTGTCTGCAAGGATTCGTTTAGGATCTCATACACTTTGGTCGGCTTAAATTCCTTGGAAAGCTTTGGCGCGCGCACTTTTATAAGGAGCCGGATGAACTGCTCGTACTGTTCCGCCTTTCGGAAGCCAAAGATATATTGATTGACCAGCTTCTTGTATTCGCTCTGGCTGTCGGTAAACAGATTGCCCTCGCCCAGCGCGGCCTTCATTTCTCTCTTATCATAAGGGATCCGGGTACTTCCGGTCTCTTTATACAGCTGCAGATCGTACCCGACCCTCTGCCCGTCCAGAATGAGGAATCCCCAAAAATCCATGGGTTTGCCGCGTTTTGCCCGCTGACCGATCCCTATGGTACGGTATTCTTCTGTATGCTCTTTTCTGAACTCCAGAAAGAGATAGCCTGTCGCCTCGTCCCTCTCCTCTTCCCCCAGGAAATAGTACTCCATCCTTCTGTCGCTGGAACCGAAGGGATCCAGACGGCTCGGCGTGCGGTCGCCGTCCAGCACAAAAGGAATAAAGCTCTGCGTCGTGATCGATTTTCCGGAGCCATTCTGTCCCCTCAAAAGGAGTCTGCCGTCATAAAATTCAAAATCCTCTTCATCGTATAGCCAGAAATTTACGAATCCGATACGATTCATTTTCCATCGATCGCTCAATCTGTCTCTGCCCCCTTAAAATCCTCCGGATAGAAGCCCGCCTGTTTTCCCGCTGCCGGCAAAATGATCACCCTGCCGCCGTCTTCCCGGATCAGCATCCAGTCTGCCATATATTTTTTCACGGTATCGACCAGCTTGTCCTTCTCCATTTCCCTGTACTCTTTGCTCCACCCGGCGCTCCCGTTCTTCCTGCACGCCAGGATCAATTCCGAGAACCGCTGCTTCGTGACCGCTATCGTTTCGTTATCCTGTTTCACCAGCTCTCCCTTTCGCAGAGCCTGACGGATATGCGCGCAGACGAGCAGCACGATCTCAGGGAGCATGGCGTCCCGCGGATGAACCGTTCCGTAACAGTCATCCTCTTCCAGCACAAAAAGCGCCGCGTTTTTATAAATGTCCAGCTTCCCGCCCAGATTTTCTTCCAGGTATCTTGCGACCCACTGTCTCTGGTTTTTCAGATACAGGGAGTCAGCGTCCTCATTTCCGTCCCAGTACATGGCCGGGCACACCGCAAGCTGTCTGTATACACGATGGATCCGCGCGGCTCCTCTGTCCTCCTGGATCTCTTCAAATCTCTGCTTTTCAAAATCCTCCCACGTCTCAAAACCGGAGATATCCATGGGAAAATTTACCGCAAAGTACTTGGAATACCCTGTGTTTTCATACAGCACTTCCTGCCCCTGCTCCAGGCCGAAGGCTTCGCTGCTCCCTTCATACACCCGAAGCATCTGCATTCTTTCCATATACTGCAGGGCCCGTACCAGCGATTTTCTCTGGGAAAAGGACGTCCAGTCGACGGAAACCTCCCCCTTTAATTTTGTCTCCACATAGTCAAGCAGTTCCGAAAGAAGAAACTGTTCTCCTTCCTCTCTGTCCTCCAGATACATGAGCACGACACACAGAATACAATAGTCCAGAACATCCGAAAATTCCCGGATCCCCATAAAGCCTTCGGCATGCGCCGGTATCTTCTCCAGCTTCAGCAGATTCTCCGTATGGATCAGTTTCCAGCCCAGCTGTTCCCCTATAAATCTCTGAAACGCCGGAATCTCTCTTTTTATCCTGTAATAGTCTTCTTTGTCGGTATCCTTACAGACCCAGAACTGTTCCAAAAGCGTTCTCACCGCATTCATATCATTGAAACTCCAGTATATACGCGGGCATGGTCAGATCGCCGTCCTCACACCTTAAAACGCATGTGCCTTCTTCCTGCAGCAGCCGATATTCCTGTCCAAATTCCGTCTGACCCGATTTCTGAGAGTTCATATTCGCCATGGCGATCCACTGCAAAAATATGTTTTTTGTCATTTCCGGGACAGGTCCTTCTATTTCCGAAAACGTGATCTTCTTATTTTTCACATAACGCATTACCATTTCTTCCTGCTTTTTCATGCTCCGCAGATATGCTTCCCTCTGCAGCAGCTTTTCCAGTGATTTATCTGAAAACCCCTGCCTGTCTTTTCTCTCACGATAGGTCCGGCTATGGGGTTTTATCTGAAATTCTACAGGCGGCTCCTCATAAATACTGCCGTTGATCCGATCCTCTTCTCTCGAACAGTTCGTCTTAAAATGCTGTATCCTTTGAACGCCGAACACATGGGCGGACAGACGGTGCGCGTCCTCTAAGTTCCCGCATTTTAAAAACATCTGCAGAAATTTCTGATAGTCGTCTTTGCGGCTGATCCCCCAATTCTGCAGCTGCACGATCAACGCGGCGTTCTGTATGATGCTTCTGATGACATCGTTCGTGATCTGCAAAACCTTCCGGCTCTCACAATCCCTTCCCGGAGCATCGATGAACCATCTCTTCAGGGAATCCCATTTCCCCATCACGTTTTCTCTGATATTCGGCTCCAGATTGCCGCGAAACTCTGACAGGGCGTGCGGTATATCCAGCTCGCTTTGCACCACTCTTTCCAGGATCACATCTTCAATGACGGGCGTCTGCCGCACCAGGATCTGTTCCATTCGTTTGGAATAGCGCTGCAGCTCCTGCACAAAATCCGTCAGATAAGTGACAAATTTATCCTTATGAAGAACAAACTCTACGGATTTCATAAGACGCTCGGTTTTGCCGGAATAAAAATCTCTCAGATAGTCCTGATAGTTCTGATTCAGCCGCTTAAAATCCTCCTGCAGCAGATTCCACCATTCATTTACTTCTTTCAGGCCGGCATCCTGCATCATCCCGGCTTCGCCGACGCTCTTTTCCAGCCGCACAAAGAAATTCGTGGAAAGATTCGCTGATTCCATGAAAAGATTTTCCAAACGCACCGTGAGCCGCTCGATCTCTACCGCATATTCCGACATGGTATAACGGTACTGCTTATTCTTATAATCCTGTATCGTATACACCTTCCCCGGATCCTGGATCGGCGTCAGGTTCTTCCATCTCACCAGCGCATCCAGATCTGACTCCAGCTGGTTCATCGTATAGCCCGCAAATTCATCTTCCCCTCTCAGCAGTGCATACACATCTTCCTTGTACAGCTGAAAATGCATCTTTTCGTATTCACGATAGAAGTGACGCATGATCTTTCGATAGATCCCGGCGTTGGGGACGGACAGATATGAGGTTTCATTGATCGCGTCTAACCGTTTCATTTCGGCCCTCCTCCCTGCTTTCCGCGGATGGGGCATATCTTCCGCATGTTTCATTCCCTGTTCTCGCGGCCCTGTTTCATTGCCCGCTCTCATGGTTCATTTTCACTGCCTGTTTTCAGGCATATTGACAGGCGGACCGAAGATACTCTTTTGAATGCTTTCCTCCAGAGGAAATTTCAAGGCCATGTTCACAATATGAGCGATATTCTGGTCCCCAGCAAACCTGTCCGGATCCGCGAAATTTTCCGTAACCGGCAGCCACACCAACGGATTGATCTCTTCTGCCAACGTTACGTCTTCCCGCAGCATTCCTACATATATTTCCAGGATAAAGCCCTGTGCGTAATATACGAGATCCATCAGTCTGAAAAGACAGATATCTTCCGTTCCGATCCCGCTTTCCTCCTGCAGTTCCCGATATGCCGCATCCAGATGATCTTCACCGCGCTCCACCTTGCCGCCGACAAAATTATAAAGCCCTTTATAGGGATCCTTCGTCCGTTTGCAGAATAACAGCATATTCTTTGACGGATCAAATACCACACTGCAATTCAAATATTTCATTCGGGTTCTCCTGAATATATCCGTATTGGTAAAAATATTCGCCAATCTGCATTCAAAAACACCGTTCTCTATCCGCACAGCACACCAGCAGAAGATCACACCGATCATTATAATCTTCCGCCGAGCAGAAATTGATTCAAAATCCTATTTTTCTTGATCACCCGTGTGCATAGTAATGAAACAGAAAGAATAACAACGGTTTCGGCTGCGGTAACAATATACATTACCCCCCTCAATCCATATGTCACTTTATTAAGAGCATAACTGAAAATAAGATTGGATATGATATAAATCCCCAGGGTATCTGATCCTATAAATTTCAATATTCTACTTCTGCCCATGATAGAATCTCTGTGACATAGCTTATAAATCAGCATCAAAAAGAATATACTTCCCGCAAGACCAATTAAAAATCTATACAAATCAATACATATTTGCTTTACGGCCTCCCCTTTAAATATATAATATCCCGTATTATATATATAAGAATCATATGTATAAAACAGCAGAAACACAGCAAAAATCATGCCTGACGTGATAATAAATGTTTTATTCGCATAATATCTTTTCAGCTTTACAGAATATCCATCCCTATTGAAAATATATCCTATTATAAAATATGGATACATAAACTTATATAAATGCATATTCATCATATCCGGTACAATGAACGTAAGCAGAAATCCGGCTAAATAAACCCATATTGAATCTGAAAGAAAGGATTTTACAGCCACAACAATGATCGAACACCAAAAAACAGCCCATAAAAACCACAAATTCATTCCTAATGCCGTCGATATATATTCTTTTAATAGGGCAAATATAGAAAGTCTGCCGCTATTAACTGCTCGGCCAACCCCCGAAACCAAAAATGGGATCATAGACCATAAGAAAATGGGCACCACTAATGTCTGTATTTTATTCCAGACAATATCATACCATTTCTTTCTTTCCGCAGTAAAGGCAAACAAATACCCACTTACAAGCATAAAAAGAGGCATATGAAAGCTATAGATTATTTTAAACAGAACATCATCAAAATAGGCGCCGCTGCTTAAAAACAGATCACCCGAACCATACTGAATGCAATGTCCAAATATAACACAAATAATTGCAAAAGCTTTTACATAATCTATATATACGCTTCTCTGTTTTTCATCAGACTTTCCCACAGGTAAACCTCCTGGGCACAATGATTATTCATCGTTTGAAATTCAAGGAAAGTATATATCTCTGTCCGCGCTTCTTCACCCTTCCCGCGTCCAGACGATCTTCTTTTCGATCATCTCATCGATATCCATGCCGATGATCTCGGAAGCCATGGCCTTGGCCGCGGCATCCTCCGGCGTCCCCAGCTTCCCGTACATTTCGTAGGCCTGCTTGCGGTTTCCGTTGATATCCTTCAGCCCCAGGTTCAGCTTGCTCTGCATTTCCTGTTCATGGTCCGTCATCCGGAACAGCATAAAGGCGTCCACGTCGGGCAGAGACGCCGCCTTCAAATAGCCGTAAGCCACCGAAGCAGCCTGCTTTTCCTCTCCGTAAGCGGACGTATAGCCCACCTCCGCCAGAGAAATGCTCCGAACCTCCCCATTCGGATTCAGGAACTCGGGACGGTGCATATAATCGATCAGGATATCCAGATTCTGCATGGTGATATAGGGCGTGGAAAGCGTGCTCCCGACCCAGCGCGCAGGCCCGTTCCAGGCATAGGGATCCGTCAGCGGGGAATTGTAAGGGTGATAGGAAAGCCCCCAGTCGATATTCCCTTCCCGCCGGATCCAGTAATTAAAGCGGTCCAGATAGTCCCGGGCGAGAAAGCTCCCCGGGTTGGACTTGCGGTTCCATTCCTGATCGATGGAATTGTAGATCCGCAGGCTGGCGTTGGACGCCTTCATCTCATTATAGATGATGCGGAACGCTTTCACGTAAATATTGCTGTTGAAATCCAGCGAGCTGGAATCCGTGTACCACCATTCCGTCCGCGCGTTGACCTCATTTCCCAGGATCCAGTTATCGATCTGTCCGTGCTCCTCTTCATCGCAGTAGCGCCGTCCGAGGAATGCGCCGATCGCCTTTAGATGCTCCGTTCCCTCCGGCTGCGCCACGTTCAGCGCATACCCCGGGCATGCGGCCCCAAAGGCTCTGGGATGCACCAGATCCCTGGAATATTCGCCCTCGCCCCGGTTCAGCAGCACCATGGTAACCTGAACATCCATGGCATTATAGGTGCGGATCATCGCGTCATAATACTCGATCTTATCCCGGTCAAAATACCAGGTCCGGCCGTTATACGCAAAAGGGATCGCGTCCGGCACCGACCCGTCCGAACAGATATCGTCCAGATACAGATTATAGATGACCTGCTGGATGCCGAGCTCCTCCAGCTCTCCCGACACGACGCCCTCCAGGGTCGGCAGGATCCCCTTGATCCCCCTGTCCATGCGCTCGGCCGCCACAGGCGCCAGCACCTCCGGATTCGTGATATAATGCTCGTCGCTGACCTGCTCCATCCGCCCGTTCCTTTTCATGGAGACCAGAAATTTCCGGGACAGGTTGGACCCATCCGTATCGTAATCCAGGGAAAAGCGCACCTCCGCGGTCTTCCCCGCCGCTGCCTTTCCGACCACCTCTCCGGCAGGCCCGTCTTCATAAACCTCATCTGCATAAAGGTAAAACGTTTTATCGTCACTGGACGGAACGGGATCCGCTTCGATCCCGCAGACCACCTCCGCCCCTTCTATCCTGCAGGAAACAATCCGCACCGTCCGCCCCGCGGCCTGCACCGTCTGCTCTCTGCCGCCGCAGAACAGGGCAAAGACCAGTCCCATCAGCATGGCCGCCGTCCTGACGGCAAGTCTCCCAAAAAACGCTCCGTTTGCCTTCCGCATCCTGTGCTTCCTCACATTTTCCCCGTCTTCCACGGTCTTTTTTCTGTCCTCACGGTCTCGCCGGGCCTGCTCACCGCTTCCCGGAACAGCAGCGTCAGATACGCGTCCTCCAATCCTTCCGCCAGCGGATAGCCCTCCTTCCCGCCGCAGCCGCTCCGCCTTTTCCGCCAAACGGCAGAGCACGTATTTCAGATCGAACAGCTCCGGATACCTTTGCGCGATCCGGACATAGAACATGGCCCTCCAGCCTGCTCCCACAAGGACAAAAGATAACGGTTTCATTCTCGTTTCCCTCTCTGTGATCTAGGGGCAACGGTCCCGCGGACCGGCCCTCACGAAGCGCCGTGTTTTTTCGGATCCTTCTTTCCCAGCCCCGCTTCCGTCATCATGCCCTCATGCAGGACCAGCCCCTGTTCTGATAACCGGGCCTGCAGCTCCCCTGATATTTTCTCATCCAGCCGATGGGATCTCAGCAGGCGGCGGAACCGCAGCAGCGTGGTCGCATCCGGCACCTGTTCATGGAGGAAATCCAGATGCAGGAAAGATCGCATGGAATAGCTGTCATAGACGGCATCTTCGACGCCCTCGCCGGAAAGGTGGAACCATCCCTGCATCAGATACATGCGGAGCATGATCTCTGCGCCCCGGGGCTTGCGCCCCCGTCTGCCCCTGGGATAAAAGGGGCTGATCATCTCCACCCATTCGTCCCAGGGAAGAAGCCGGTCCATCGCGTCGAGAAAGCTCTCGCGCTTCGTGATCCGTTTTCGATTGGAATACTCAATATCGGAAAATGTCTGCTGCATCATCGGTTATTCTCCTTCGGGATCATCCTGAAAACAACGTATTTTTCGTCCATCTCATTCCGCTTCGCTGCTTCTATTATAATCCGATATGCCGGGCAGTTCAAATCAAATTCGAAAAATATGCGGTCTATCCAAGAAAAAAAGCGGTACTGCCCTGGGGCCGCACCGCTTTTTCCGTATTCCGCTTTCGTTCGATCCGTTTTATTCCGCCACGTAAGGCATGAGAGACAGATGACGCGCTCTCTTGATGGCAACGGTCAGCGCTCTCTGATGCTTCGCGCAGTTGCCCGTGATCCTCCGGGGAAGGATCTTGCCTCTCTCGGAGACATATCTCTTCAGCTTGTTCACGTCCTTATAATCGATCACGTTGTCCTTGCCGCAGAATACGCAGACTTTCTTTCTTCTGCGCACGCCGCCTCTCCGCTTTGCGGGAGAATCCGGTCTCTCGGATTTATTGAATGCCATGATGGTTTACCTCCTTGTCTGAATTTTGCGCGATGCCTCGCGCTGTTCGGGAAACTTCTCAATCCGCTTCGCGAATTGAGAAGTAGCGCCATCTCGCGGAGCGAGATGGCTTAGTTGAAGGGCAGTTCTTCGTCGATGCCGTCCGGGATGTTCATGAAACCATCCGCCGCGGGCGCGGGCTGCTGATTCGCAGATCCGCCTGCATAACCGCCATTGTTGTTGTATCCGCCGTTGTTATAACCCCCATTGTTATAACCGGTGCTGCCGGAGTTCCCGCCGCCGCTGGCGTTCTTGCTCTCGGCGAATTCCTGATCCTCCACGACAACATCCGTCGTATACACTTTGACGCCGTCCCTGTTGGTGTAGCTGCCGGTCTGGATGCGGCCGGTCAGCGCGATCTTCGTCCCTTTGTGAAGATAGCGCTCCGCGAACTCGGCCTGTCTGCCGAAGGCAACACAGCCGATGAAATCAGCGGAGTTCTCCTCCCCGTTCCGGTTGAATCTGCGGTCTACAGCCAACGTATATCTGGCGATCGCCGTCGCGTTCTCCCCCTGGGAATAACGCACATCGGGATCACGGGTCAGACGCCCCATAAGAATAACTTTATTCATACTCACTCTCTTTCCGGGAATGTCCCCTCAGGCAATGCCTGAGCATTCTCCTTTTACTTCTCGTCAGTCCTGACGACCAAGTATCTGAGTACGTTGTCCATGATGCGGACGCGGCTCTCGATCTCTGCAGGTGCAGTGGGCTCCGCGTCGAACTGGATGAAGTAGTAGAAGCCTTCTCTCATCTTCTGGATCTCGTAGGCGAGACGCTTCTTTCCCCAGTCGTCCACATTGGTGATCGTGCCGCCGAATCTCTCGATCAGGGCTTTGCACCTGTCTACGACTGCCGTTCTCTCTTCATCCTCGATCTTCGCACTGACAACGACGGCTAATTCGTACTTGTTCATGCAAATTTACCTCCTTTTGGTCTCTGGCCCCTTCTCTCTGAAAGGAGCAAGGAATATATATCACGGGAAAATATGATATCATAAGAATCCCGAATTTTCAAGCATTTCTTTTGATCCCGCGCACATTTTTTTCCGCCAGACGGCGGGCGATCATGATCTGATGGCCGCAGCCGAGGCATTTGAGGCGGAAATCCGCGCCGATGCGCAGCACCTCCCATTCCCTGCTGCCGCAGGGATGCTGTTTTTTCAGCGTAATGATATCTCCGACCTGTATGTCCATGCGAAACCTCCCCTCCCGTTTTCCGCTGCCGGTTGAAAAAACTATCTGTCCGCTCCGTTTCCTTCCTCCGCAGAGAGCAGTGCCTGATACACGTCCCGCCTGCTCAGCCCCCGGTCCTTCGCCGCCTGCTTCATGGCCGATTTCCGGTCCATCCCCTGTTCCTCATACAGGCGGACATGCGCCTCCAGCGGCAGCTCCTCCCATGCGGCCCGGGCCTCTTTGGTCTTTTCCGCACGGCTTTTTCCCTCCACCACCAGAACGTACTCCCCTCTCGGCTCGTTCGTCTCATAAAACAGGATCGCGGCCTCCAGCGTGGTGGGCATGACGCTCTCGAATTTTTTCGTCAACTCCCGGCAGACCGTCACCCGCCGGTCCCCCAGGGCGTCCCGCAGCTCGCCCAGGGTGCGCTTCAAATGGTGCGGCGCCTCATAAAAGATCATGGTCCGCGTTTCCCGCGCACACTCCTCCAGCACCTCTGCCTTTTCCTTTTTCTCTGCGGGCAAAAACCCTTCGAAGCAGAACCGGCGGGTGGAAAGCCCGGAAAGCGTCAGCGCGGTGATGCAGGCTGCCGGTCCCGGCAGGCTGGTGACCGTGATGCCCGCCTCCTGGCAGAAGCACACCAGCACCTCTCCCGGATCGGAGATCGCCGGAGTTCCCGCGTCGGTGATCAGCGCCACATTTTTTCCGCTCCGCAGCTGCTCCACCAGCGCATGGGCCTTTTCCACTTTGTTGTATTCGTGATAGCTGGTCATCGGCGTATGGATGTCAAAATGATTCAGCAGCCGGATGCTGTTCCGGGTGTCCTCCGCGGCGATCACGTCCGCGCTTCGCAGCGTTTCGATCACCCGGGGCGTCATATCCCCCAGATTGCCGATGGGTGTGGCGCACAGATATAAGGTTCCTGCCATTCCGATCTCTCCTGTCATAACTGTGAGGATCCAGGTCCGGTCGGGAAGGTCAGGGCAGGGACGCGCATGACAGACACGCTCCCGCTTCGTGAAAAACGCAGCGGATTCTAAGCTCAGTTTCGCCTTGACAGGCTCACTTCGCTAAGAACCGGCGTTTTTCAAGAGTCTGTCACGCCGCTGTCCCTGCCCTGACCTTCCCGACCGGACCTGGATTCCCGGCCTTTACTCCTGCGTTTCCGGGAGAAGCCCGCCCTCCGTATAGCGGTTCGACGCGTTCCAGAGGATCCATTCCTCGTACCCGGCATCGTACACCGCCTGAATCTGGGCCCGGATCTGCTCCGGCCCGTATTTGATGTGCCCCTTCACCCACGTCGCCGTGAAATCCTGCAGCCAGGGGCGCACGCTGGCCCGCACGGTGTCCATCGGGGGCAGAGCGGCGATCTGTGCCGCACTCCGGACCACCGGGGCCGCGGACGCTTCATTGCCGGATACCGTGCCCGCCGCAGGGACCGTTCCTCCGGCCGAACCTGCTGCGGTCTCGGCAGCAGCTCCTCCGGGCGAACCCACTCCGGTTTCGGCAGCAGCTCCTCCGGGCGAACCCACTCCGGTTTCGGAAATCGTTCCTCCGGCTGCACCCGCTCCGGTTCCGGGAACCGCGCCTCCGGCTGAACCTGCTCCGGCCGCCGTCTTCTGTTTCGGATCGATCCCGGCCATCACCAGCCTGGAGGCCTGCATGGCCGCCAGCACCGTGTCATAGGGCTGTGCGTCCGGGATCGGGATGTTATAATTATAGGGGCCGTAATGGGACGGGTACACCATCGGACTCAGATAGTCCAGATGCGCCGCCAGGTTCACATAATTCTGTCCCACGATCTGCTGATCGGTCTGGCTGTCGATCACGACGCCGTATACGTCGGCGGAAACCGCCGCGCTCATCTGATGCAGCGGTCCGGTCACATAAGCAACGAAGGTTTCTATCGCTTCTTCCCTGGACTGCTGTCCGGCCTTCGGGCCGAAATCCACCTGCTTCATGCCGCTGTCCGTGGAGAAGCGGACGTAATCGAACTGGATCTCATCAAAACCCAGCGCTGCCGCGCCCTGCGCCACCTGCAGCAGATACTCCCATACCTGCTCCTCATACGGATTCACCCAGGCCAGCCCGGACTTATCCCGGAAAATGGTCCCGTCCGCATTATGCAGGCTCCACTCCGGCTTCGCCTCCGCCAGCACCGGATCCTTAAAGGCGACGATCCTGGCGATCAGATAAATTCCCTTCTCTTTACACTTCCGGATCAGCTCCGGCATATCCTTCACGTAACGGCGCACGGACCCCACTTCGGATACCAGCGGCGCGTCCATATCGCACACCACATAGCCTTCATCGTTTTTCACATCGATGACCAGCGCGTTCAGCTCCGTGCGGTCCACCAGGTCGATCAGCTGATCCATATTGGCTGTCCCGGCCATGGCCCCCGTGACGTAGATGCCTTTGACCTTTGGCCTTCCCGCGCGGAACGCCTGTCCCTGCGCCTGCAGACTGCCAGCCGCCTGAGCGGTCCCTGGCGCTCCTCCCGGCAATTCCGCCGCTTCTCCGCCGCCGAACAGACCGGCAGCATTTCCGGCACCGGCTCCTCCCTGCGCCGCACCCTTCGTCCCCGCGGCATACTGCCCTCCGACAGAAGCGGCCTCTCCGAAAGCCGTTTTGCCGCCCGCTTCCGCTCCCGCGGATGAGCCTGTGCCGCCGGTCTCCCCAGAATCAGCGCCTGCGCCGCCGGATATTCCTCCGTCTGTTCCCTGATCGCCAGCCCTACCGCCGCCGAACGTCCCTTCGTTCTCTCCCGGATCGCCGACCGCACCGCCGTCAGATGTCCGCCCGCTTTCTCCCGAACCGTCAGCCGTACTGCCGCCGGACGTCCCTTCGTTCTCTCCCGAACCGTCAGCCGCGCTGCCGGACGTCTCCCCGGCTTTTCCCGGACCGCGTCCGCCGGACACCTCCGCCCACGCGGCGGCCACGGCGCCCGTGCTCTTCTCATCCACGGCCAGCCAGAGACCGCCCGCCGCGGTCATCAGCGCGGCAGCGATCAGACATACCAGCGCGATCACCCGGTATCTGTCCTGCCGCTTTCTTCTTTTTCTCCACTCCCTGCGTTTGTTCCTCATGCGCTTCCTCCGCTGTCAGAACGCGCTCATCAGCGCGCGGCGATTCACTCCCGCCCATCCCCGACAGCTGTATTTTCACCGCCGCGGACTCCGTTTCCCACGTCGGCATTTTATCAAAAACCGTACTTTTCCCGGATCTCCTCCGTATACACGCCCGGCCTCTCCTGGATGATCAGAGGCTTTTCCACCGAAAGCCGGGGTCGGCCGCCCCGCACCGCCTTCAGCAGCACCAGATTCGGCTCCCTGTCCGCATACGGATAGACGAGCCGCATGCGCTTCGGCTCCAGCTTATATTTCGCCAGCGTGACCAGGATCTCCGCCAGCCGGAACGGCCGGTGCACCAGGAAAAAGCTCCCGCCGGGGCAGAGCAGTCTGGCCGTCTGCGATGCCACATCCTCAAAGGAGCACAGGATCTCATGCCGGGCGACGGCCTTCGGCCCCGCCGGATTGCGGATCCCGTGTTTTCCGATCATATAGGGCGGATTGCAGGTCACAACGTCAAAAGAAGCAGCCGGAAAAAGCCCCCCTGCTTCTCTGATATCTCCGCATACGATGGAAATTTTATCCTCCAGCCCGTTGAGCGCCGCGCTGCGCCGCGCCATATCCGCGCATTCCGGCTGGATCTCCAGACCGGTCAGCTCCCCTGCACCCGTCCTGGCCTCCAGGAGGATCGGTATCACGCCGGTCCCCGTCCCCAGATCCAGTATCCTGTCCTCCGGCCTTATCTCATCCGCCGCGAATCCGGCCAGCAGCACCGCATCCATTCCGAAGCAGAAGCCCGCCGGGTCCTGAATGATCCGGTAACCGCGCCGCTGCAGATCGTCCAGCCGCTCGCCCGGGCGCAGGAAAGCAGAAGCATCAGCTTCCCCGGCGTTCTGACGGTCCCGGTCTGTCCGATTGCCGGTCCCGGAAAAGGTCCCGTCCTCCCGCTCAGTCATTCAGCTTCGACTTTCCTCCCTTTTTCTCTTCCCGTTCCAGCTTCTCCAGCTCCTTCAGCTCCTTCTCGTCCGGCGCATCGTTCTTGCGGCCGCGGCCGTGTCTCTTTTTGAACTTCAGCTGGTCCACATGATACTCGTGGATCTCCTTTTCGTCGTTCACATCCACCACGACCTTCACCATCTGACGCAGCACGTTGACGCTGGACACCTCGCCCTTGAGCCCGTCGTCCGCCGTCACGAAATCGCCCGGATTGGGCAGACGCCGGTTCAGCTCCTCGTAGGTCTCCTGCTCGTGCTTTAAGCAGCACATCAGCCTGCCGCAGGCGCCGGAGATCTTGGTGGGGTTCAGGGAAAGGTTCTGCTCCTTCGCCATCTTGATGGAGACGGGGATGAACTCGGACAGGTGGCTGTGACAGCAGAGCACTCTGCCGCAGATCCCCACGCCGCCCAGGATCTTCGTCTCATCCCGCACGCCGATCTGGCGCAGCTCGATCCTGGTCTTGAAAACCCCCGCCAGGTCCTTCACCAGCTCCCGGAAATCGATGCGCCCGTCCGCCGTGAAATAGAACAGCACCTTATTGTTGTCAAACGTATACTCCGCATCGATCAGCTTCATGTCCAGGCCGTGCTTTTTGATCTTCTCCTGACAGATGCGGAACGCTTCCTTTTCCTTTATCTTATTGCCGGCTTCCTGCTCGTCGTCCCGCTGCGTCGCGATCCGGAGCACAGGCTTTAACGGCTGTACCACCCTGCTCTCGTCCACGTCCCTGGGTTCTCCCACCACGGTGCCGTATTCCACGCCGCGGGCCGTCTCCACGATCACATGGTCGTCTCTCTTTACCTGAAAGTTCAGCGGATCAAAATAGTAGATCTTGCCCGCCGTCCGGAATCTCACTCCGATTATTCTTACCATCTGTAAACCTCCGTCAGTTTTCCTGGATTGTCAGAAGGAGAAGCTGCATCGTCAGATCGAAGCTGACGTTCGCGTTCAGCCGCGACTTCGCCTTCTCCAGCGCTTCCAGGATGGTCTCGATTCCCTCATAGGAGCTCCTGTCGGCCACTTTCTTAATATACTGTATTTCCCCCCTGAAAATCAAGTGGTTTGCATCATTCATGGCCTTAAACATCAGCACGTCCCGATACCAGATGGAAAGGATGTCCAGGTAGTCCGTCACGTCCAGCTGATATTCCGTGATCTTTTTGATGGCGGCCACGATCTCCGAAAGCTCCATCTCGTGAATGTATTTCAAAAGCGTCACCGCTTCTTCCTTCACCCTGTCGAATTCCTCGCTGGAGGCCAGCAGCTTGGCGCGCCCCACATTGCCCCTGGCGAAGGCCGTGCACACTTCGGCCTTATAATCCGGGACATGCAGCGTCTCCATCAGGTATTTTTTCACCAGCGCATCCGGGACCGGCTTCATATCCAGCCGCACGCAGCGGCTCAAAACGGTAGACAGAAGGGATTCCGCGCTGTCGGTCAGGATCAGGATCACCGCATATTCCGGCGGCTCCTCCAGCGTCTTTAGGAGGGCGTTCTGCGCCTGCACCGTCATCTTTTCGCCCTCGGCGATGATGTAGATCTTGTATGGCCCCTGATACGGCCGGATGGCGATATCGTTATTGATCTTCAGACGGATATCCTCCACGCTGATGGTGTTGGGCTTCTCATGCACCAGCCGGATGATATCGGGATGGTTCATGGACAGCGCCTGCCTGCAGGAATGACACTCCTGACACGGCTCGTCCCCTCCCTTTTCGCACTGCAGCGCCATGGCAAAGGTCCTGGCGATGAATTCCTTTCCGGAATTGCGCTCTCCGCTGATGACATACGCGTGGGAGATCTTATGCTGCCGCAGAGCTGTCTGCAGATGCTCCCGTATCTGTTCCTGTCCGATGATGTCCGTAAACTTCGCCATAGCTTTTCTCTCCCTCAAAAACCCTTCCTCATAAGTATTGCCGGATGTACTGTCTGATCCGGCCCAGACAGACGTCCAGATCGTCGTTGACAAACCGCACGCCGATCCCGGCGGCCCGTATGTTTTCCTCCGAAAAATCCTTCGCGTCCGACAGGAAACGGCGGCACATCTCCTCATAGCGGGGTTTTTCCATCGCCCTCTCCCGCTCCAGGGCCCTCTGCAGCCTCGCGCCGTCCTCCAGCTCTATCAGCACCGGCACCAGCGCCTCTTCGCCGAGATAACGCCGCATCGCCCGGTAGGATTCCAGCGTGCCCACCATCAGATACGAACAGTTTACCAGATCCAGCTGCCTGTCATCTACCGTAAAATAATTCCAGATCCCGTGTACGGTGTGATAGGAACGCAGCTCGATCAGCTTCCCGGCCCTTCGTATGGCTTCCAGCCCCGCCTCGTCCGTGAAAAAATAATCCGCGCCGTTTTTCTCGCCGCTGCGCATGGGCCTCGTCGTATACGGCACCAGCGTGCGCAGCCCCAGCCCGGCATCCTCCGCCAGCCTTTTGTAGACCGTATCCTTGCCGGAGGCGCTTTTCCCCATGATATAAAAGATCTTTCCCATGCGTCAGTCCTGCTCTCCCAGCAAAAGCGCCGCCTTCACAGCCTTTTTCCAGCCCCTGCGCCCCGCATCCCGTTCGGCTTCCTCCATTCGGGGCTCAAAAGCATGTCCCAGCGCCCAGCTTTTCCGGATGTCGTCCTTGTCCCGGTAAAATCCCGTCGCGAGTCCCGCCAGATAGGCGGCCCCCAGCGCCGTCGTCTCGATGCATTCCGGCCGCTGCACCCGTTTCGCCAGGATGTCCGCCTGGAACTGCATGAGGAAATCATTGGCGGATGCGCCGCCGTCCACCTTCAGGTCCACCAGCGGCATGCCCGCGTCCTTTTCCATGGCGTCCAGCACGTCCGCGGTCTGATAGGCCAGCGATTCCAGCGCCGCCCGCACCAGATGCGCTCTGGACGCCCCCCTGGTCAGCCCTGTGATGATCCCGCGGGCGTACGGGTTCCAGTAAGGAGCCCCCAGCCCGGTAAAGGCCGGGACCACATAGACGCCCGCCGTATCCTCCACCGACCTGGCGCAGTCCTCCGATTCCGCCGCGTTTCCTATCATGCCCAGCTCATCCCGAAGCCACTGGATCGCGGCGCCCGCCACGAAAACGCTGCCCTCCAGCGCATAGCGGATCTCTCCCCGGGGGCTGGCTGCGATGGTGGTCAGCAGCCCGTTTCTGGAAACGATGGGCTCCGATCCCGTGTTCATCAGCAGAAAACATCCTGTTCCGTAGGTGTTCTTCGCTTCTCCCGCCTCGAAGCAGCACTGTCCGAACAGCGCCGCCTGCTGGTCTCCCGCCGCTCCGGCGATGGGGATCTCTCTGCCGATGACGGCCCGGTCGGTCATCCCGTAGATGCAGCTGGACGTCTTCACCTCCGGAAGCATGCTTTTCGGAATACGGAAATAAGACAGGATCTCTTCATCCCATTCTCTTTTATGGATATCGAACAGCATCGTCCGGGACGCATTGGTGTAGTCCGTGACGAAGACCCTTCCCTTGGTCAGGTTCCAGATCAGCCAGGTATCCACGGTGCCGAAGAGCAGCTCGCCGCTCTCCGCCATGGCCCGGGCCCCTTCCACGTTGTCCAGGATCCAGCCGATCTTGGTGGCGGAAAAGTAGGCGTCCGGGATCAGCCCCGTATGGGCCCGGATCACCTTGTCGAAGCCGTCCTCCTCCAGGCGGGCGATCCGGTCCGCGGTGCGCCTGCACTGCCAGACGATGGCCGGATAAACGGGCTTCCCGGTCTTTCGGGAAAAGCAGATCGTGGTCTCCCGCTGATTGGTGATGCCGATGGCCTCTATCTCTTCGGCGGATACGCCGATCTTTCCCATCGCCTCCACGGCCACCGAAAGCTGCGAGGACCAGATCTCCATGGGATCGTGCTCCACCCAGCCGGGCTGCGGATAATACTGCGTGAACTCCTTCTGGGCCATGGAACACACATGCCCCTGCTTATCGAACAAAATACATCTGGAACTCGTCGTGCCCTGATCCAGCGCCATCACATATTTTTTCATCTCTCTGCCCCCATCCCGTTATCGGATCTCCACCACGCGCAGCATATTGGTGTTGCCGGACACGCCCAGCGGAATGCCGGCAGTCAGGACCACACAGTCCCCTTTTTTCACATATCCCGCATCCACCGCCGCGGCCACAGCCTCCCGGAACAGATCCTCCGCGATGCTCTCCTCCGCGATCAGCAGCGGCAGCACGCCCCACTGCAGATTCATCTGACGCCACACCAGACGGCTGGTGGCACAGCTGATGATCGGGCAGGCGGGTTTGTACCTGGCGATCATGGCGGAGGTAAACCCCGACATGGTGACGGTGATGATGGCCGCCGCGTTCAGCTCCGCGGCCACATGACAGGTGGCGTGACAGATCGAGGATGTGATGTCCCTGGCGATCATCTTTTTGCCGGATTTGCGGACGCGCACCGTATAATCGATATCGCGCTCCGTCCGCTCGGCGATCCTTGCCATGGTCTGCACGGCCTCCACCGGATAACTGCCGCTGGCCGTCTCCCCGGACAGCATGATGGCCGTGGTGCCGTCATAGATCGCGTTGGCGACGTCGGTGATCTCCGCCCTGGTGGGTCTGGGATTTTTCATCATGGAATCCAGCATCTGCGTCGCCGTGATCACATGCTTTCCGGCCTTGACCGCCAGCTTGATCATCCGCTTCTGGACGATGGGGACCTCCTCCATCGGGATCTCCACGCCCATATCGCCCCTGGCGACCATGATGCCGTCCGCCTCCTCCACGATCTCCTCCATGTTCTGGATGCCCTGATGGTTTTCGATCTTGGCGATGATGCGGATCCTGGAATGCTGCTCCTCCAGGATCTTCCTGATCTCCAGAATATCCTCCCTGCAGCGCACGAAGGACGCCGCGATGAAATCAAAGCCCATTTTGCAGCCGAACAGGATATCTGACCTGTCCCGCTCGTCGATAAAGGGCATGGTCAGCTCCGTTCCCGGCACGTTGATGCCCTTGCGGTTGGAAACCTGGCCGCCGTTCTGCACGGTACAGACGATATCGGTCTCCGTCACTTCGTCCACCGTCAGGCCGATCAGCCCGTCGTCGATCAGGATGACGGCCCCCGGCTTCACATCGTTGACCAGATTCTTGTATGTGATGGAAACGCGCTCCGCACTGCCCATGACCTCCTCGGTGGTCAGCGTGAATTTCTGTCCCGCCGAAAGCCGGACACAGCCCCCTTCGAAATCCCGGATCCGCACTTCAGGCCCCCTGGTGTCCAAAAGCACCGCTATGGGCTGATTCATTTCCCGGCTGATCCGGCGGATCTTCTCCAGCTTTTCCGCATGGCTCTTATGGTCTCCATGGGAAAAATTGAGCCGGGCCACATTCATTCCCGCGCTGATCAGTCCCCGGAGAACCTCCTCCTTCTCGGACGCCGGTCCGATCGTGCACACGATTTTCGTCTTTCTCATCCCTGCGCTCCCTCCTCGTTCCAGAATCTCCTCTCCCTGTTCCAGCGGCTGTTTCTGCGCCGCAACGCAGATCCGCGTTCCGCCCTGCTTCCCATTTCCGAAAAGCCTTTATCTTCAAAAGCTGTCCGGTCCCGAAGATCATCCGACACCGCGACCGTCCGCCGCGGTCAGGCCAGCACCTTCACGCGTCCGTTCTGTATTCCGACGACGGCCAGGCCCCGCGACTGCAGCGTTTCCAGCCGCGCCAGCACCGCGGCGTCCAGCCGCTCTCCCGGCGCCGCGATGGGGATCCCCGGCGGATACAGGTTCAGAAACGCGGCGCTGATCCGCCCTTTTGCCTCTTTCAGCGAAACCGACTCCCACGGCGCGTCCAGCGCCCGGGTGATGCTGCAGACAGCCTCCGGCAGCACACAGGCGGCGGATCTGTCCGCGGCCGCTTCGGGTTCCCAAGCGATGGACCTGTCCGCGGCCCCCGGACGGCCCTCTTTTCTCCGCCTGTCCGCGGTCTTCCCCGCATTCGCCTCTTCCGCTGTGCGCGCACCCGGCGCATGCGCACCCGGCGCATGCGTATCCTCCGCCGCGCACGCCTCATCCACCGCGAGCAGCGCCTCCGCCAGCCGCTCCCAGCCCTCCCGGCGGTCGCAGCAGGTCATGATGGCGGTCACATAATCCCCCGCCGCCATTTCCATCTGTAAATGCCACCTGTCCCGCAGAATATCGTAAAGCCTCTTCCCCGTCAGGGGACTGCCGTCCAGCACGGCCCCGACAGTTCCGATCAGGAGCTTGCCCGGATCCATGGCGCGGTATATTTTTCCCGCCGGATCTCCGTCCGCTTCGAAGGGCAGCCCCGCCGTATAAACGCGCAGCCGCTCCAGACGCTCCATCCTGTGCAGGAACTCCCCCCGGTCTCTGAAAAACGCATCCCACAGCGCCGCACCGCGCTCCCGCACCAGCGCCGTACATTCATCCATGGCCGCCATCAGCAGATAGGAGGGGGAACTGGTCTGATAGATCCCTTCAAACAGCCGCAGCCGCTCCGGATCCACCAGGTCCCCGCGCACATGCAAAAGCGCCGTCTGGGTCAGGCAGGGCATCGTTTTATGTAAACTCACTGCGGTCAGATCCGCTCCGGCGCACACCGCGCTCTCCGGCAGCTGCGGATGAAACCCGAAATGTGCGCCGTGGGCGCTGTCCACGATGAGCGCTTTCCCATACCGGTGCGCCGTCCGCGCGATCGCTCCCACATCGGAAACCAGCCCGTCATAGGTGGGGGAGGTGACGAGGACCGCTGCCGCCTCCGGATGCTCCCGCAGCGCCGCCTCCACCTGCTCCGGCGTGACCGCGTCCGCGATGCCGATGGCTCCCAGCTTCTCCGGCACCAGATACACCGGCGTCAGACGCCGCAGGTAGACGGCGTGATACACAGCCCGGTGACAGTTCCGCGCCATGATCAGCGTCCCGCCCTCCGGCACCGCCGCCGAAACGGCGGTAAGGATCCCGGCCGTGCTGCCGTTCACACTGAAAAAGGTATGATCCGCGCCGTACAGCTTCGCCGCCCGCTCCATGGCCTCCCGCAGCAGTCCCTCCGGCTCATGCAGATTGTCGAAGCCGTCGATCTCCGTGATATCGATGCCCGCCGCCGCGGCAAGAACCTCCCCCGTCCGCGCGGGAAACACAGCCAGGTTCCGTTTGTGCCCCGGCATATGGTACGGATAAAAATCGCTGTCCGCGTAGGCCTCCAGCTCCTTCAGGAGCCGCTTCCTCTCTTCTCCCATCGCTATCCCATCCCGCTTCCCGATCCGGGTCTCTCATTCTTCCTGCGCCCCGCCGCGGCACAGCACGATCTCCCGCAGAGAGCAGTATTTATCTGCCGCCGTCACGATCCAGGCTTCCCGGCAGAGCGGCGGCTTTACCGTCAGCGGCCACATGTGCTTCGCGATGATGTCGCGCTCCCGCTCCGAAAGCGCATATTCCCGACCGGCGTTGCGCAGCGCCACGCCCGGATGATAAAAGCCGTGCAGACGGCGGTGATCCCCGCCGGGGCTGCCGTGCCAGTCATACAGAAAATAATCGTGGAGCAGCGCACCCCGCACCAGGTCCCGTTCCGCACAGCGGACGCCCAGCCTGTTCAGCCGCTTTTCGATCAGCAGGCTGCACTCCGCCACGCGCAGGCAGTGACTTCTGACGGAGACCGCGCCGTGCTGGATAAAAGAATCGGACCGTCTGAAATTGCGGGATTCCAGAATATCCTTCGCATGACGCTCGATCTCCGCCCGCAGCATCTCCCTGCGCGCCCGGCGCCGATTCAGTTTTTGTCTGATCCGCTCCTGCCTGCTCACCCGTGCCTCCTTTTCCCCTCTCCGCGCACGCCGCGGATCCGTTCCCGCCCGCGCCGCCGTGCGCTTTGCCGCACTATCCCATTATTTCTAATCATAGCACATTTTTTCTCCGAATACCATTCCAATCCTTAAAAATGAGGGGCAGATTTTCGGCAAATACTTCGACGGTTGGTGCTGATATGCCCGTCATACGCAAAAAATGCTGCCGCACCATGAACAGCGACAGATTTTCACGATCCGTTCCGTACATTTTAATATTTCTCAAACAAAACGCAAAAATCTCGCAAACATTCAGCATCTATCATAATGCCAACAAGTGAGCGATCGCTTGAAATCCAAATTCGGAGGTTATCTGCTATGAAAAAGAAAGACTTTGTGACCCTTATCATGAGCGTGGTCGGAGGCATCCTCTTTGCCCTGGGTATGTGCATGGGACTCATCCCGGAGTGGAACGCGCTGAAAGAGGGAATCGTGATCGGCGCGATCGGCGCGGTGATCCTGGTGGCCATGGTGCTGGTCCGCAGGAAAATGAACGGCAAGCCCATGATCGTCCTGAACGGCAAGACCATCGGGACGACGCTTCTGGGCGTTCTCGGCGCGATCGTTTTGGGCATTGGAATGTGCATGGTCATGATCTGGAATATGCTGGTCCCCGGCATTATCGTGGGCATCGTCGGGATCGTCCTGCTGCTCTGCCTGATCCCCGTGATCAAAGGGCTGAAATAAGGGAAACGGACATTTCCCGTAAAACAGTAAATCAAGTATGAAGAATCAGGAGGATTTTATCATGGCAAAGTCAAAGCTTGTACAGGCGAATGAAAAAATTGCCGACGCGGTTGTCGGCGGGTACAAAAAAATCGAAGAAGGCGTTGTCGGCGGCTACAAAAAGATCGAGAACAACGTCGTAGGCGCATATAAGAAAGTTGAGGACGGATTCGTGGATCAGTTTCTGACCCATGAGGGTGAAACCGTGGAGGACGCAAAGAAACGTCTTGCAGAAGCGCAGCCTCATCGCGAGACCGCTGCCGGAGTCGGCGCAAAAACCGGCGGGAATTCCGAAAAGCATTAAAAACCGACCCTGCGCCGCGCGGACGGAATCTGTGCGGCGCATTTTTTTCGGAAAATATTTTGTAAAAATCGAAACGCAAACAAAACTTTAACATTTGGGTATTATAATAGGATTTATAAGAAGCTCATTTGCCTGCAGGGAGGAATTTTGCAGGCAGGCGACAGGATCAGAGATTCCGGGGGCGGATTCGCGGAGGTACACGTTATGTTTCAGATATTGGTTGTAGAGGACGACAAGGATTTAAACCGCACGGTCTGTTCCTTTCTGAACGGAAACGGCTACAGGGCGGTGGGGTGTCCCGGCGCAAAGGAAGCCTACGACGCCATGTACGAACGCACCTTCGACCTGATCGTCTCCGACATCATGATGCCCGGCATCGACGGCTATGAGTTTGCGAAAACGGTGCGCTCTCTCGATGCGGAGATTCCGATCCTCTTCATGACGGCGCGGGACGATTTCGCGTCCAAGCAAAAAGGCTACCGCATCGGGATCGACGATTACATGGTCAAGCCCATCGATCTGGACGAGCTTTTTCTGCGGATCGGGGCGCTCCTGCGGCGGGCGAAGATCGCCGCCTCCCACAGGCTGGAGATCGGGAAGCTGCGGCTCGACATGGACGGGCGCACGGCGGTCTATGACGGCGAAGAGATTTCCCTGACGGCGCGGGAGTTCAATATCCTCTACAAGCTCCTGTCCTATCCCGGCAAGACCTTCACCCGCACCCAGCTCATGGACGAGTTCTGGGACGCGGAAACGAACACCGCGCCGAGGGCCGTGGATGTCTACATGACCAAGCTGCGCGGAAAGTTCGGAAAATGTACGGAATTTGAGCTGAAGACCGTCCACGGTCTGGGCTATAAGGCGGTGATCCTGTGAAAGCGGATTCAAGGTTCAGACGTTTCCTGTTCTCTCTGAGAAGCTATACCGCTTTTTTTCTGCTGATGTCCTTTGTGATCACCTGCTGTATGCTGCTGTTCCTGAATATGCTGGCGGGCTCCATGGAGATCACCTATACCGAGCGCGTGGTCCGTTCGGCCGCTGTCTCGACGTTTATCAACGTGATCTTTTTAAGCCTGCTGTGTACCGTGATCGACGGCGTACGGCGGAAATTCATGGTGGAGCGCCCTGTCCGTCGGATCGTGCGGGGAGCGGAAAAGCTCATGCAGGGCGACTTTTCCGCACGGATCGAGCCTTATCACGGAATAGACGACCGGGCGGGCTTCGACACGATCATCGACTATTTCAACCGCATGGCGGAGGAGCTTTCGGGCGTGGAGACCCTGCGGACGGATTTCATCGCCAATGTGTCCCACGAACTGAAAACGCCTCTGAGCGTGATCCAGAACTACGGGACTTTGCTCCAAAGCCCGGAACTGACCGATGAACAGCGGACAGAATATGCAAAGGCCATCACTGAACAGTCCCGCCGCCTCGCCGATCTCATTACAAACATTCTGAAGCTGAACCGCCTGGAAAACCAGCAGATCTATCCCGCCGCAAAACGGTACGATCTCGGGGAACAGCTTGCCGAGTGCCTGCTGCGCTTTGAAAGCACCTGGGAGAAAAAAAACATCGACATTGAAACGGATCTTGAAGAAGAAGTATTCGTGGAGTCGGACGCTGAGCTTTTGGCCCTCGTCTGGAACAATCTTTTTTCCAACGCCCTGAAATTTACGGAAAGCGGCGGTACGGTGTCCGTGACGCTGAAAACCGAGGGAGCTTTTGCGACCGTCAAGGTGACGGACACCGGCTGCGGCATCTCAAAGGAAACCGGCAGGCATATTTTTGAAAAGTTCTATCAGGGCGACACCTCCCACGCCGCACAGGGCAACGGCCTTGGGCTGGCGCTGGTGAAACGGGTGGTTGACATCGTAGGCGGCGATATTTCTGTAGAAAGCGAAGTGGGAAAAGGAAGCACCTTTACCGTAAGGATCAGGAGGGCAGCGGATGGCGCAACTCAAAAGAATCCTTAAAAAGCTGTTCTGCCTGCCCCCGCTCCCGACGGTTTTGGCAGCGCTTTTCGGCTACGGGTTTGTGATCGCCGTGTTTGCGTTCGA
>CANRMT010000018.1 GCA_947631815.1 uncultured Eisenbergiella sp. | reverse complement strand
CGTCCCGCCGTGCCGCACATCGCTTCATTCCGTCCTATCAATCGAACGTCACGGCCACCTTGCCGCACTGTCCGCCCGCCATCAGGGCATAGGCCTCTCCCGCACGCTCCAGCGGGAATTCATGGGTGATCAGATCCTCCGGATGAATGTTCCAGCGCACCAGCCGCTCCACTAATTCCTCCATTTTCCAAAGAGAAGTCACCCAGGAACCGTAGATGCTCTTCTGGCCGTGGATAATGTCGGGGCTGGGCAGGAACGTGCAGGTGCCGCCCTCTCCCACGAAGGCGATCTTGCCCCACTCCCTGGTGCCGCGGATGGCCAGCTGCCGCCCCGCGTCGCTGGCAGAGGCGTCGATGGCCCGCTCCGCGCCCATGCCGCCGGTAGCCGCCAGGATCTGCTCCAGCGCATCGTCCCCGGGCTTCACCACCACGTCCACCAGACCCAGCCGTTTCGCCAGCCCGATCCGGTAATCGTTCATCTCCACGCCGATCAGCTTGTTCGCGCCCATGGCCTTCGCCAGCATCAGGGCCGCCAGCCCCACCGGGCCCAGACCCGTCACCAGTACCGCGTCGCTGCCGCTGACGCCGATCTTGTCAATGGCCTCATAGACTGTGCCGAAGCCGCAGGCCACCTGTGCCCCGTCCTTATAGCTCAGCTCGTCCGGCAGAGCGATCAGATCCTTTTCCTCCGCCAGGATATAAGGCGCCATGCCGCCGTTCCTCTGCCAGCCGTAGGCCTGGCGGAATCTGCTCTTGCAGGAAATGTAATAGCCTCTTCTGCAGTCGTAGCAGACGCCGCAGCCGGAAATATGATAGACGATCACCCGGTCGCCCTTTTTGAACCGCTTCAGCCCTTCCCCTTCTTCCACGATCAGGCCGCAGGGCTCATGCCCGGCCACCATGCCCGGAATATACCCCTCCGGTCCCTTGCCGGTATGCTCCCGGTAAATACAGCGGATATCGCTGCCGCAGATCGTCGTGGCCTTGGTCTGGATCAGCACCTGCCCGTGTCCTGGCTTCGGGATCTCGAAATCCTTCAGCTCCACGGTGCTGTTTCCGGGCAGCACCGCACCCTTCATCAACATTTTTACCGCCATCGGTTTCTCCTCTCTTTCCGCGCGAACGCGGCGTTCACAGTTTTCTACCTTCCAGTATAGCGGTTTCCCCGCCCCGCGCCAGTTCATAGAATGCCATTTTTTTCTCGGTTCTGTCGTGTTTTCGAAGTTTTCTTCCCATTTCCCAAAAAATCTGCGGGAAGATGTCGCATTTTCACATTTTTCATGATAGAATCGGTACAGAAGGCAAGGCAGCCGCGGACACGGCGGGAGGAGGGCGCGAAAATGAGATTGGAATACCCGGATCTGGACATCCGCTTCTCGGTGGAGAACGTTTCCATCCAGACCCTGAACATGAAATATGACAGCTTTTCCCGGCAGATCCCGTTTCACAGCCACGGGGCGGGCTGCTACGAGATCCACTACATCCCCCGGGGATACGGCACGCTGCAGACGGAAAACGCCTCCTATGACCTCGTGCCCAACACCCTGTTCATCACGGGGCCTCACGTGCGGCACGCCCAGACCCCGCGGGACGACGACCCCATGCGGGAATACTGCCTGTACCTGCGGATCCGGAAGACGGACGGGAAAGCGGCTTCTCCCATCCTGGAGGCCTTCACCTCCACGCCGTTCTGGATCGGACAGGACGTCCACGGCATCCACGGACGGATGACGAGCCTCTTTGAGGAGCTGGAGGCACAGCGCACCGGCTACCGGGAGCAGGTCCGTTCGCTGCTGTCCCAGATCTTCGTCTGCATCGTGCGCAATTACGAGCAGGCCAAGGACGGAGACGCCCGACCGGCCAAGCCGCTCCCGGTGGACAACCGTTCCATGATCATCGAGGAATATTTTCTTTACGAATTCGCCTCCCTCTCCTTAGACGAGCTGGCGGGACGGCTGTATTTAAGCCCCCGGCAGACCCAGCGGCTTCTGCAGGAATACTACGGGAAGTCCTTTCAGGAGAAAAAAACGGAGGCCCGGATGTCCGCCGCCGCGCTCCTGCTCTCCGATCCCCGGCGCAGCATCGCATCCGTCGCCGAGGCGCTGGGCTACGCCGCGCCGGAGCAGTTCTCCACGGCGTTCAAAGCCTATTATCACGTCAGCCCCTTACGGTTCCGCAAAAAAGAGGGGAAATGAAAGGACGGGCAGGAAGATCATGGATTACAGGGCAGCAGTTTGCGATGATTCCAATACGGACCGACAGGACATCTGCGGCCTGGTGCGCCGCTGGGCGGCAGCGTCCGGGAACCGCGTGCGGATCGATGCGTTTCCCTCCGCCGAGAGCTTTCTGTTTCAGTACGCCGGGGATAACGGTTACGATATCCTCCTGCTGGACGTGGAGATGCCGGATCTGTCCGGCATTGACCTGGCCAGGCGCATAAGGGCCGCGCGGGGCCGGGCCGAGATCATCTTCATCACCTCTCACTTCGAGTTCATCGCGGAGGGGTATGAAGTGGACGCACTGCACTATCTCATGAAGCCCGTGTCGGAACAGAAGCTCTTCGAGGTGCTGTCCCGGGCGGCCAGGAAGTGCGGCGAGGAACCTCCCTCCGTGATCGTCAGCTGTGACGGTGAGACGGTGAAGCTCTTTGAGGCGGACATCCTCTATGCGGAGGCCTTCGCCCATTCCATCGAGATCCATACCCGCGACCGCATTTACAGCCCCAGGGAGAGCATCACGGCGTTTGAAGAGAGGCTCAGCGGAGATTTTTACCGGACGCACCGCTCCTACCTCGTCAACCTGAAAACCGTGGAGCGGATCTCCCGAAGGGAAGTGACCGTGGCGGGCGGGGACCGGGTCCCTCTGGCCCGGGGAAAATACGACGACATCAACCAGGCGTTCATAGAAAGAAACTGATATGGAGACGGATATGCTGAAACGAACCTACCGAAAGCTCGCGGAATACCAGACGGAGCAGTCCCGGCAGCATCTCGAGGAGGTGCGGAGCATCCACCGGGAGATGCGCGGGTACAAGCACGATTTCCACAACCACCTGCAGACGCTGAAGATCTATCTGGACGCCGGGGATACGGCGCGGGCGAAGGAATACCTCTCAGAGCTGGACCGGCAGCTCATGCATGTGGACACGCTTCTGAAGACCGGCAACGCGTCCCTGGACGCCATCCTCTCCGCCAAGATCGCGCAGGCCAAAAACGAGGGCGCGGCCGTCACGGTGAAGGCCAACGTGCCGGAGGGGCTGACGGTCAGCGATCTGGAGCTTTCCATTGTGGTGGGAAACCTGCTGGACAACGCCATCGAAGCGTGCCGGGCATGCGCCGGGGACAGATTCATCCGCCTTTTCATCGGCATGAAGGGAAAGATGCTCTACTTCTCCATGCTCAACTCCGCGGGGGCAAAACGCAAGAAAGCGGGCAGCCTTTTTGAGACCGGCAAGTCCGGCGTCCACGGCTTCGGGCTCCGGCGGGCGGAGGCCATCATTCAGGATCACGGCGGCTGGGTCAAATACAACAGCGAGGACGGCGCGTTCTCCTCCGAATTTCTGGTCCCGGCCCTTTCGTAGCTGCAATTCGTGCACCGACAGCGACTGTTGGTGCACGTATTTTTTATGTTCCGCTTTTCTGTGCTATGCTGAAAGCGAAAGGAGCTGACGGAATGATGAAAAAACCGGCATATTCCATGTTTTCCAATTTCGCGTGGTCCCTGAAAATGCTGCTGCGGTACAGCAGGACGGCTTTTTTTCTCACCGCCCTGTTCATCCCGGTCCATATCGGCCTGCAGTTTCTGGAGATCTATCTGCCGTCGCTGGTGGTGTCGGAGGTGACAGACGCGCAGACGCTGGAGCACGCCCTGCTGTCCGCAGGCGCCGTCATGCTGCTGATCCTGCTCGGCTCCGTCATCCTTCAGGCGCTGGGATATGTCAGAGATTCCTCGCTCGGAGTCTACCGCTGTCAGATGACCGACCTGATCACCAGGAAACAGCTTTCCCTGTTTTATCAGACCTACGAAAAGAAGGAGGTCCGCGATCTCGACAGCCGGGCGAATATCGCGACCGAGATGTGGAACGGCGTTCAGCCGCTTACCGATATGATATACAGCGGCTTCGGTCTGATCGAGAACCTGTTGGGGTATCTGCTGTTCGGCTCCGTGATCTCCTTTGCGAGCCCCTGGCTGGTCCCGCTCCTGACCATAGCGCCTATTGTGAATCTTCTTTCCGTCAGGGCCTATAACAAATGGGAATATGCGCGCAGAAACAGGATGACGGATCTGGATCAGAAGCTCTGGTATGTGGAGAGGCTTCCCGACGACTTTGCGGCGGCGAAGGACATCCGCATCTACAGCATGTCGTCCTGGCTGCGCGAATGTTATCAGGATCTGTCCGGGCAGCGGGCGAAATGGGACGGCGCCGTCGCCAAAAGGCGCTTTCTCTCCCGCATCGCCGATCTGACCGTGATCCTGATCCGCGACGGCGGGGCGTACGCGCTTCTGATCCGCATGTTTTACGGCGGCCGGATCGGCGTCGATGAATTCGTGCTCTATTTTGCCGCCATCTCCTCCTTCGCTTCCTGGGTGGACGGCATCCTGTCCTGCTGGAACAAGGCGAACACGATGAGCCTGAAGCTGTGCGACTTCCGGGAATTTGCGGATTATCCGGACGATGACGGGAGCGGCGCCGCCAGAGCCGCGGACCACTTAAGCGCCGCGCCGGAGATCACCTTCCGCCATGTCAGCTTCCGGTATGACGGTGCGGAAAACGACACCATTCACGATCTGTCGCTTCAGATCAAAAGCGGGGAAAAGCTGGCGCTGGTGGGCCCAAACGGCGCGGGCAAGACGACCCTCGTGAAGCTGCTCTGCGGCCTTTACCGGCCCACGTCCGGAGAGATCCTGATCAACGGCGTGCCTCTGTCCGATTTTAAGCGGGAAGAATATTACAAACTCGTATCTCCCGTCTTTCAGGAGGTGCGGACCTCCTTCTTTTCCCTGGCGGAGACGGTTTCCGGAAAAAGCACGGCGGATACCGATCTGAAGAAGGCAGAGCGCTGCATGCGCCGGGCGGGCCTGGGAGCGAAGCTCGACAGCCTCCCCGACGGCATCCATACGAAGCTGAACAAAAAGGTGCACGCGGACGGGACCGAGCTGTCCGGCGGTGAAGCGCAGAAGCTCATGCTCGCCCGTGCGCTTTACAAGGACGCGCCGCTGCTGATCCTGGACGAGCCCACCGCGGCGCTGGATCCGATCGCGGAAAGCAGGATCTACACGGAATTCAATGCCATGGCGAGCCATAAAACCGCGCTGTTCATCTCCCACAGGCTCGCGTCCACATCCTTCTGCGACCGGATCCTTCTGCTCGAAAACGGCAGGATCGCGGAGGAAGGCACGCACCGGGAGCTGATCGCCGCCAACGGCAGATATAAGGAATTATTTGAGATCCAAAGCTGCTGGTATCAGGAAGGCGCGCAGGGAGGTGGGGACAGATGACGTTCCGAGAACATTTGCAGGTTTTCAGACGTGCGGCGAAATACACCTTTTCCGTAAACAGAAAATATACGCTGCTGCTGATCGCGAACGCGTTTCTTTCATCGGCGGTGGGCTATGTCCCGATCTATTTCTCCGCCCGGGTGATCGATTCGCTGATCGCGAAAGCGCCCGTCTCTTCTGCGATCCTTTATGCGGCGCTCACGGTGGGCATCGTCTTTGCGGTGAATCTTCTGAACACCTGGCTTTCTTCCGAAAAAGATGCCGCATACAGCGCCGTATGGAGAAACGAGGACTGGGCCTATTCGGAAAAGGCCATGCAGATGGCCTACGGATCGATCGAGGATCCGCAGATCGCAAGACTGCGCTACCGCATTCGGCTGGAAAGCCAGACGGGACAGAACCTGTTCTTTCTGTATCAGCATATCGAACGGTTCACGGGACAGGTGACAAAGATCGCCGCCTCCGCCGCGCTCACGGCGTCCTTTTTCACGATTTCAGCCGTTCCTGTCGGCTATAAGCTCCTCATCGCGGCGGGCATAGGGATAACCCTGACCATCCAGATCTGCGCGTCAAAAAAGACGAACGCGCTGACCCGGGATTTTAACGCGGCTTCTGTGGATATGAACGTGATCGGGGAACATTTTCTCGATTATATTGAGGATTACGGGGCCGGAAAGGATATCCGCCTTTATGACATGGGAGATTTTCTCGGAAATTCCATTTTGGCCCTTAACAGAACGTATTGGGAGCGCAATCTGAAAAACGCCTGTCAGAAAGCGGCATGGACGCTTCCGGTGACCGTTCTCAACACCGCGCTGAAATTCGGCGTCTACGCCGTTCTGATCTATGCCGCCCTGCAGGGCGGCATCACAACAGGCTCTATTGCAAAATATGTGACCTGCATCATGCTGCTCACCGAGACGCTGCTCCAGTCGGTCGGCACGGTTCAGGCGGCGCTTGACAACAACCGCTATCTGAAACGCTACTTCTCCTATTTTGACATCCCGAACAGGATGTATCAGGGCTCCCTGACGGTGGAAAAGCGCGACGACAACGAATACGATATCGAGTTTCGGAACGTCAGCTTCCGCTATCCGAACACCGGGGCCTATGCCCTGAAAAATATCAGCCTGAAATTCCGGGTCGGGGAAAGGCTGGCGATCGTGGGCATGAACGGCTCCGGAAAGACCACCTTCATCAAACTTCTTTGCCGCCTCTACGATCCCACCGAAGGGGAGATTTTGCTGAACGGCGTGAACATCCAGAAGTATGATTATGACGAATATCTGTCGGTCTTTTCCGTCGTGTTCCAGGATTTCAGCCTGTTCTCCCTGAAGCTCGGCGAGGTCGTCGCGTCCGGCAGGGATTTCGCGGAAGACCGGGTGCGGGAATGCCTGCAAAAGGCGAATTTCGGCGACAGGCTGGACGCGATGCCGGACGGCGTTCATACCTATCTGTACAAGAGATACGATCCCTCCGGCACGGAGATCTCCGGCGGGGAAGCGCAGAAGATCGCCCTGGCCCGGGCCCTTTACAAGGATGCGCCGTTCATCCTTCTGGACGAACCCACGGCCGCGCTCGACCCGGTCTCCGAATATGAGGTGTATTCCGATTTCAACGCGATCGCGGGAGACAAAACGACCGTGTATATTTCTCACCGCCTGGCCTCCTGCCGCTTCTGCGACAAGATCGCGGTCTTTCACGAGGGCCGGATCGTGCAGACGGGCACCCACGAAGAGCTGCTCGCCGACGAAACCGGCAAATACCGTGAGCTCTGGACCGCCCAGGCACAGTATTATGCGGCAAAGCGGACAGAAAATCCGCTCTGAGAAAGCGTTCCCGCCTTACAGAACGGATTTTAAGAAAACCTTCAGGAAATCCCTGCGCTGTTTTTAATCTTCTTCCCGGATACTGACAGAAAACAGACATTTCGATCTTCAGGAGGTTTCCCCCATGTTTCGAATGCTTTCTCTCTCCATTGACCTGTTTGCCGCCCTGGCCGTCCTGCTTCCGGCCGTTCTGCTGATCCAGTACGGCCTTTTCGGACAGCGCGGCAAAAAGCGACTGGCGTTCTTTACCGCTTTTGCCGTTTATCTTTCGCTGGTCTTTTCGGTCACCGGACTCCCCTCCGCCGCGTCTCCGGTCTTTGATCCTTCCTTCAACTGGATCCCGCTCCTCGATATCCGGAACGCGCCGCTTTCCTATCTGAAAAACACCGTTTTGAACATCCTGCTGTTCATGCCCCTGGGCTTCTTCCTGCCCGCCATGGAACCCGCCTGCAGATCTCCCCGGCGGATTCTTCTCGCCGGACTGAGCCTTTCTCTTTTCATCGAGGTGCTTCAGATCTTCACCTACCGGCTCACGGACGTGGACGATCTGCTGACCAATGCCCTCGGCGCCTTCCTCGGCTATGCGCTGACGGTCCGACTGTCCAAAAAGATGGGGACTGGCCCTGGCGTGCCGTCCGGCCAGTCCATGACCGACGCATCGTCCGATCGGCCCGTGACCGACGCGTCGTCCGCTCGGCTCTTGGCCGCCGTACTGTTCGCCGCCGTCCTGCTCAATTCGTTCTTCGTTCAGCCCGCTCTTTCCGGTTTTCTCTGGGAGCTCGTGCTGGAGAGCCCGCTCTGGGAAGCCGTCCGGTAAGGGTCACTCCGGGATCCCCTCCACCGCGCACAAAAACTCCCGCACCGCCTCCGTCATGCGCTCCAGATGATGGTCAAAGCAGTGCGTATCCCCCGGCACGATCACCAGCTTCGCGTCCGCATACAGCTCTGCCGCCCTTTTGGCATAGGACAGCGGGACCGCCTCGTCCGCATCTCCCTGTACGATCAGCACCGGCCCCGGATACCGCTCGATCTCGTCCTCCACATGAATGGTCTGGGCGACGCGGACATAGTTGCCGTTCAGCCGCAGATCTCCCGCCACGATCTGATCCGGAATATGCCTGGGATCGAAGGGCATCCCCAGCAGGCACCCCTGTCTTGCCCCGTCCGGGATCATCCACGCGGGAGAAAGGGGAATGAGCGCTTTCAGGTCGTCCGCCCGCATGCCGCCGATCAGCATCGCCAGAAGCCCGCCCTGCGAATGCCCGCTGAGATACAGGCTGCTGACGAAATCCAGCGTCTTCGCATAGTCCACCACCGCCAGCGCATCCGTCACCCATTTGTACAGCGTATGCTCCTCGAACTTTCCATCGCTTTTCCCGTGGCCGTACATCTCCGCCCGCAGCACCGCGAAGCCCACATCGTTCGCCGTTTCGGCGGCGGCCACGATGTGCCGCTCCTCCATGTGGCCGGTAAAGCCGTGGATCAGAATGAGAAGCGGACATTTCTCACCGTCCTGCCATCCCTTGGGCATGTCCAGCTTCGCGTGAAGCCGGATGCCGTCGTTTTCAATAAAAAATTCCCGCATGGTTTCGGTTCCTCCTTTTTCTCTCAAAATAAGCCTTTGTCCGTTTTTCCAATATGTTTCTGCACTGTTTTGTCCGTTTTTCCAATATGTTTCTGCACTGTTTTGTCCGTTTTCCCAACATATTCAAAACCGCCGCGGCCATATTTACATTCCCGCGCCGCTGTGATACAATAACCTCACATGCAAACCGCAGCCGTCTCACGAAAGGAATCTAAATGAAACAGAAACAGCCCGGCTCCAAACGCCAGATCATAAAGGATACGAAAAAAACTGGGCCGCTCCTGCTTTTGGCGGTCCTGCTGGCCGTCCTGGCAGCTGCCGCGGCGGTTTCCGCCTTTTCCCGTCCATCCGATCCGGATTCCGGTGCGGTCGATCCGAACGCTTCCGGCCCGGACTTTTCCGATGTCCTGAACGGCAATGCGGACTTCCTGTTCATCTCGGAGGGGCCCACTGTTTCCAGGACGATCGAAGACGTCCCCGCTCTCTTCGACCCTGATGACGAATATATGACGATCTGGGACTTCGCCTCTCTGGATCTGGACGGAGACGGCGCGGAGGAGATCGTGCTTTCCGTTTCCGGCGTCTCCGGCGATATGGGCGGCAGACTTCTTCTGCACCGCATGAACGGCCGCATTTACGGCTATCGGACGGACAGCCGCACGCTCGTGAACCTGAAGGCGGACGGCACCGGCGAATATTCCGATCCCACCGGCGTTTCGGAGATGGGCATCTGTTCCGTCGGCCAGTTTACGGACACCGGATATGCGCTGAACAAAATATCCTGGGCCGCCGGAGACTATGAAGGGCTGAACACCTTTACGGTGGAAGGTCAGCCCGTCTCCGAAGAAGAATTCCTGACGACCCTGGAAAAGCAAGGCGAAAAGGCCGATGCGGTCTGGCAGGAATTCACCGCTGAAAACATCGGCGCGCTCTCCGGGAACGCAGGGTAAGGCGCCGCTGGCCAGAGCTTCCAGAAGCATCGGATAGATCACCGCTGTTCAGACATCCTGAAAGCGCCATACAAAGCGCCGCTCAGAAATGCAGCGCGTACTTCTGCTCCGCGATGTCCTGCCGCTGTACCCAGCGCCCGGACGTGAAATCAGGGATCGCCACCGGCATGCTCCCCGTGGAGATCGACGCCTCGCTCAGCGCCGTGATGCACATCCACGCCGCGGTATCGTACACATCGATGGGCGGCTGTACGCCCGCCAGCGCCGCGTCCACAAAAGCGCTGTAGACCATTTCATCCATGCCGTCATGCCCGCCCTTCGGCTCGAAGCCGCGCCAGAGCGGGTGCATATATTCGTCCTCGTATTCCGCCGCGTTCCCCCACAGCCCGCGGGCGTTGAATTCATATTTCCGATGCACCTGATCCAGGAAAAAGGCGTCTATGTCCTCAAAATAGGCCGCGGCGGTTCCCCGCACCGTGAATCCCCGACTGTAGGCCCTGGGTAGCGTGGTGTCCAGCGTCAGGCAGATCGTCTCGCCCCCGGCGCAGCGGATCACCGTATTGACCACATCTCCCTGGGCGAATGCGGCGTCGGCATATTTCGTCACCGGTCCCGTCTGCTTCTGCAGATAGGCGTGCATGCCTTTAGCGCAGGATGCGGTAGAGGTCAGAGACAGCATCCGGTTCCCGTTGTTGATCTTCAGGACCTTCGCGATGGGGCCCAGCTCATGAGTGGGATAATTCTCACAGTTCCGATGCAGATACTCCTGCAGCCGATAGTGACGGTTCACCTCTCCGCCTGCGATCTCGTTCCGAAGATCATGGTGATAACCGCCCTCGCAGTATACCACATCCCCGAAAACGCCCTGTTTTACCATATTGAGAACCATCAGCTCCCGCTTGCCGTAACAGCAGTTTTCCAGCAACATGCAGGGCACGCCGGTCTCCTCATAAGTGTGCACCAGCCGCCAGCATTCCTCCACGGAATAGGCGCCACCCACCTCCAGCCCCACATACTTTCCCGCCTTCATGGCCTGTACGGCCATATCCAGATGAGAACGCCAGGAGGACATGATGATGACTGCATCGATATCCATTCCCAGGATCTCCCGATAATCCCCCGTCGCGAACGGCCGGTATCCGCAGGTCTCTTCCACCAGCTTCGCCGCCTTTTCCCGCCTGTCCTCATAGACATCGCAGACGGCCGCGATCTCCAGCCGGTCCTCCGTCATGGGCAAAAGCGTGTCATGCAGAAGGCTGATCCCCCTGCACCCCATGCCGATCAGGCCCGTTCTCAGTTTTCTGTTCATATGCGTATCCTCCCCATTCTCCTCTGCGCCTGGCGCAGGAGCTGTCTTTCACATCGTGACCGGGTCGATGAACCCGGTCACGTTTTCTTTTCCGCATCCGGCATGGGAGCTGTCCCCCCCCATCCGCCGGGCAGGTAAAAACATCCTTATAAAAAACAAGGATGCGCCGTTTTATTCTCCCTTCGCCGTCAGGATCTCCTCTACCGGTCCGATGATCCCGTCCTCCGCTTCGATCCGCCGCAGCTCCTCGATCACACGCGCCGTCGGAACGCCCTGCTCGGCTTTCCCGGCGGTCTCATAGATCCGACCCTTCAGGGCAAAAGCGATCTGAGTCCGGTCGAGATAGTCAAAGATACGGGACATTCTCTGATCGTCGTGGAGCACCGCCCCGGAAAAGACCACCCGGATCATCCGTCCGACCGATATTTCCGGAAGCTCCACATCCCATATCCCCTTCGCAGGATCGTAGGAACAGCTGACCGGGGCCGCGCATACGCCGTCTATGCGGATCTGCGGCTTTGCTCCCTGCCGCAGCCCGTAAAACCGGAACCGATATCCGCGCTTCTCCGGCAGGATCCGCTCGTTCCCCCTGACCGGTTCGACCGTGAATACCAGATCTTTTCCCGTCTCCACGCACATCCTCGTCTGCGCCCAGCTCTCCTCCCGGAACGCGGCGTCCCGGCCGTCATCCTCCCAGAGCGTAAAAGCCCCGTCCGATACCGCGTTGACGCAGACCGTCAGCACCGGCGGCAGATTGACGGCATTGCCCTCTTCCCGCCCATCCAGGACCAGGATCGCTCCGCCCTTCATCAGCACCGGGATGGTCTCGATCCCCCGGTACAGATCTATGTTCCGGCCTCCGGAATAGACCATCCCGGTGAACAGATCCGTCCAAAGCCCTTCGGGCAGCCATCCGTGAAAAACCGCACGCCCGGAAGCGCGGTCCGCAGGGGATGTCAGCGGGCATACCAGAAGCTCTGAGCCGAAATAATATTCATTTCGGACCCGATAGGCCATTTGCTCGTCCGGATGCCGGTAATACAGCGGCTGCACCAGTGGAACGCCCTCCCTGCTGGCCCGCAGGTTCATCGCATATAAATACGGGATCAGCCTGTGGCGCAGGCGCAGAAAAGTCTTCATCACTTCTTCCGCGATCCGGTCATAGCGCCAGGGCTCCTTGCCGTTGAAAAGCTCGTTGCTGCTGTGCAGACGCATGATGGGGGAAAACACACCGTACTGCACCCAGCGCACGGCCAGCTCGTCATCCCGGCTCCCCCGCATATGCCCGCCGATATCGTGGCTCCACCACCCATAGCCGATGTTGGACGCCGCGGCGGTGAAATACGGCTGAAAATCCAGGCTCTTCCAGGTGATGACCGTGTCCCCGGAAAAACCGATCGGATATCGGTGACTCCCGGGCCCGCCGTAACGGGACAGGATCAGCCCCCTGGCATGTCTTTCCTTTGCATCCAGATAATGGCGGTGGTTCAGGATCCACAGCGGATCCAGCCCCTCCATGTCGGAGCTCGTCCCCTGCTGCCAGTCGATCCACCAGAAATCCACCCCCTGCTCCTCCAGCGGATGATGAACATATCTGAAATAGCCCTCCAGGAACCGGCTGTCCCCCGGCGTAAAACGCACGGGTTCTTCCTTCTCCATATCCACGCCCATGAACCGGGCGAAGGCGGGATAGGCGTCCTCGTAGGCCCGCACCCCGTCGGCGGGATGGACGTTCAGCGACACCTTCAGGCCGCGCCGGTGCAGCTGGGCCAGGAATCGCTCCGGATCGGGAAAAAACGCCCGGTTCCAGGTATAGCCGGTCCATCCGGTTCCATATTTCGGATCGACCTCGGTCAGATGCCAGTCCATATCCACCACAGCGACGGTGAGCGGGATGTTTTCCCGTTCAAAACGGTCCATCAGCTCCAGATAACTCTGTTCCGTATACTGATGATACCGGCTCCACCAGCTGCCCAGCGCGAACCGCGGCAGCAGCGGCACCGCCCCCGTCAGACGATAATAATCCGCCAGCGCGTCCTGATAATCCCGCCCGTAACCGAAGAAATAGAGATCCAGCGCCTTTGGATCGCGTCTGGGCTTTACGGTCCCATCCTCCGCAAGGATCAGGGAACGGCTGTCATCCAGCACGGACCAGCCGTGGGCCGACAGGATCCCGTGCTCCAGCGGGATCTCCCCGTCCGCTCCGTCCAACGTCCTGGCGGTCCCGCCCAGATCCTCCGGTTCCTCCCCATAATGCCAGACGGAACCGAGCCGCGCATAACGGCCTGTCAGAGCGATGCTCAGCCCGTCTGCGGAAAACGCCTTTTTATCATAGCGCAGGCAGAGCGCGTCCGTGGTGATCCGCAGCGCCTCCCCCGTCTCCTCCATTTGAAATGCGGGGACCGGAAAACTGCGGTTCACCACGGTCTGCGTCTTCCTGTCCTCAAAGCTCCCCGCCGCGCTGTATTCCAGCCGGATCAGCCGGTCCGTGAGCACGCTGACCCGAAAGCCCTGTCCGGTGATGACAGAACCGTTCTTTTGCACCTTCCATTCCTCCCGCTTCCTCTGTACCTTCTGCTCCATCACTGTCTCCTTTTTTCTCTCCTGACTTTTTCATCCTATCTCATCCCGGCATACAGCTCCCGCACCGTGTCGAAGGCTGCCTTGGGCCGACGGTATTCGTCCACCACGCCCTTGTTATTGTGACACTTGGGCCGACCAGCGAACCATTCCTCCTCCGTCACCCTGCAGTCCGCGAACTGCCAGATGAAGACGCCGCTGAGCCTGTTGTCCTCCCGGAATACCTCCAGATTTTCCCGGATCACATCCGCCTGCCGTTCCTCGCTCCATTTGCACCGGCTCCGGTCCCGGTATCCGTAAACGGCCCCCGCGCCGAATTCGCTGACGATCACGGGCTTTCCCGCCCCGCCGGTCCCGGCGATCCACTCCATTTCCCGCTCATACCGCTCCTTCACCGGCACATTTTCATACCATCCGGCGTACAGATTGAAGGAGACCGCGTCCGGCAGATCCAGACAGATGTCCGTGAAATGCCGACAGGTGGCAAAGGTGGTGGGACGGGAAGGATCCAGACGCCGGATCTGCTCCAGCTGTTCCCGATACTTCTGTCTGCCGGTCTCCGTCTCGCTGGCACATTCGTTCAGGATGCCCCAGATCACGATGGAGGGATGGTTGTAATGCTGGGCGATCATCTCGTTGATGCAGTCCCGGCACTGTCTGTCGAAATTGGGATTGCACATCCGCTCCGGGCCGAGTCCCCTGGCGTGATTTTCCTCCCACACCAGCAGCCCCCGCTCGTCGCACAGATCCAGGAACCGCTCATCATTGGGATAATGACAGGTGCGCACCGCGTTGGCCCCAGCCTCCCGCATCAGCTCCAGATCCCGGGCCATGAGCTGGAGCGGGACCGCACAGCCCACGGGACCGCAGTCCTCGTGACGGTTGAAGCCTTTTAAAAAGATCGGTTCCCCGTTGAGCAGGATCCGGTTCCCGGACACCCGGATCTGCCGGAAAGCCACCCGGTCGATGAGATCGTCCAGGGCCTGTCCCCCTTCATACAGAACACTCCCCAGCAGATACAGCTTCGGACTGTCCGGACTCCACGCCTGTACGCCGTCCCATGCGGCTTTCAGACGCACCTTCCGCACTTCGCCCGGACCGACGGTCAGCGAAACGGTCAGCGGGCCGCTTCCGGAAGCGACGTTCAGCACATCCCCCGTCTCCGGATCCGTCAGGGTGAATTCCAGCCGTATTTCTTTTTCCGCGTCCGTGAGGTTTTCGATCTCCGCCTCCACCCCGGCGTGCCATACGCCCCGCTCCAAAACGGGCGTAAAATGCACGTTCCGGATATAGAGATCCCCGATCTCTTCCAGCACCGCCGGTCTGGTGATGCCGCCGTACGTATAATAATCGTTGGGCACATGCAGAGCGGAGGCCTCTCCGAAGGAGTTGTCCGTCTCCACTCGGATCTCGTGCGTTCCCGGCGCCGCATCCTTCACCACGCCCGCGAAGCCGGTATAGGCGTTGTAATGGTGCATGACGAACCGGCCGTCAAAAAAGACATCCGCCGTGTGGCTCACACCCTTGAACTCCAGCCGAAGGTTGGTCTTCCTGCCGCACCGTATCTTCTTATAAAAAGTACCCTTTCCCCGCCAGGTCAGAAGCTGAGGGTGCTGCTCGATGCAGCCCGGCACCGGCAGGCTGTATTCCGCGCCGTCCTCCCGCACATACCTCCACATGCCTTCCAGTTCCTTCTGCCTGCGGATCTCATGCTGTTCAAATAAACGGATCATCGTTTTTCCTCCGAATGGCTGGTGCAGATTCCGGCATCCCGTCAGACCGGAAAAGCCGCCGTTTGCAACAGGGGATATTTTCTCTATTTTATGAAAAAAATCCCCCGTACACAATAGGTTCCGGGGAATTTTATCTCATATTTCCGAAGGATTTCATTTCCGACTGACGGGCCCATACCGTCATCCTGTTGAACGATACTGACATGCTTTTATCCCATTCTGCCCTCTTTCCCAAGTTTCTGTTGATTGTCGGTTATCAATTCGATATAATTTAAGCAAAATTGATGGCCGTCCCGATGCCTCCGGGCCGGACGGCCCAAAGAAATTTTCCAAAAGGCTTCCGACCAATATTTTCACAAGGAGGTTACCATGACAAAAAGAAACTTATCTCTTTTTACGGCCGCAGCGCTGCTCTTCGTCTCACTGTGTGCCCTTCCGGGCTGCGGCGCGTCGTCCGGCAAGGATTCCGCACAGACGACGGAAACCGGTATTCCCCAGACCACCGGAGACGGCTCCGCTCAAACAGGTGAAACCGGCCAGGCAGGCGAAAACGGCACCGACCAGACAGATGAAGCCATACCGGAAGACAATTCCTCTTCCGGGGAAGATACACAAACCGAACCTTCTTCGGCAAAGACAGACCTATCCGCCGCGGCAGGCGGTTTTGCAAATATCGAGGTCACGATGCGGGATACGGACATGACGCCCTGCGTGGGGCCCTATTCCATCGCGCCCGACCTCGGCAACGTGAACAATCTGTGGCAGTTCTATCTGGAAGACGGCATGAAGGACAAGCTGGCGCAGAACGGCTTCGTGGTATGCGGCAATGCCGGCAATGAATTTTTCGAAGAATACGAGTCGAACCGGTATTCCCAGACCGCGAGCTTCGTGACGGTGGACTCGCTGATGCACACCTACCATCTGTACTTCTCCCATCTGATGCGGAATACCGAAAAAAACGATCTGGCCGGACAGCTCTCCCGACTGAGTCAGCTGATGCTGGCGGACAGTCAAAACATGTATGAAACGCTCAAAGGCACTGCCTGGGAGGAGGCGGCCCTGCGCACCGCTGCCTTTTTCACCGTGGGCACATGCCTGCTGGACGGCCAGACGACGCCGGACGGGGCGGCGGCGGGATCCGCCGAAGAGGAATTGAACCGCATCCTGGCGGCAGATGGGATCGACGTTTCCACCGTAACGGGCGAGCTGGAAGATTATTCCCAATATGCGCCGCGCGGGTATTACGAGGGCGACGATCTGCTGGAACGCTACTTCCGGGCGATGATGTGGTACGGCAGGCTCCATTTCAAACAGGAATCGGAGGAAATGCAGAAGACCGCCCTTCTGATCACCTGGATGCTTTCGCAGGACGATGAAGCGCTCGGGCTCTGGGACGCCGTCTACCGGGTGACCTCCTTCTTCGCAGGGGCCAGCGACGATCCCTGCGTGAATGAATACCTGCCCATCCTGCAGGAGGTCTACGGGGAAAATGTCTCTGCGGATGCGCTGGCAAAGGATACGGACGCCTTTGCCCTCTTTTGTCAGAAAACGAAGGCGCTGACGCCGCCCTCCATCAACTCCCAGACGATCCTGGAAACGGCGGAAACGAATGTGATCCCCGGTTTCCGCTTCATGGGACAGCGTTTCACCATCGACGGTGCGGTCATGCAGCGCCTGATCTATCGGAATGTCGAGGAAGACAGCGCCGGGAACAGACGCATGCTGCCGGACGTGCTGGATGTCCCCGCGGCCCTGGGCAGCGATGCCGCCCTGGAGATCCTGGAGGGATCCGGCGCGACGGACTTTTCGGGCTATCCGGAACAGATGGAACTTCTGCGCGCCGCGCTGTCATCGGAAAACGACGCGCTCTGGTCGGCGAGCCTTTATTCCGGCTGGCTGCACACGCTCCGCCCGCTGCTCACGCCAAAGAAAGAAGGCTATCCGGTCTTCATGCAGAACGCGGAATGGACGAAAAAGGATCTGGAATGCTTTGCGGGCAGCTTCGCAGAGCTCAAGCACGACACCGTCCTCTATTCCAAGCAGGTCATGGCGGAAATGGGCGGAGGCTGGGAGGAGGAGCCGGACGACAGAGGATATGTGGAACCCGAGCCCCTCGTATATGCCAGATTCGCCGAACTGGCCGATCGGACCGCACTGGGTCTTTCACAATACGGGATGCTGACAGACGCCGAGTCGGACAATCTGTCGCGCCTTGCGCAGATCGCGGACACGCTGCTGGAAATCTCCAAAAAAGAACTGCAGAACGAGACGCCGACGGAGGAGGAATTCGAGTTCATCCGGAATTACGGCGGCAATCTGGAGCATTTCTGGCTGGAAGCCGTCAAAGACCTGGGCGATGTGGATGAGATCACGGCCATGGCAAACCCGGCAGCCGTCATCACGGATATCGCCACCGATCCCAACGGCACCGTGCTGGAGGTGGGCACCGGCGATCCCTCCAGGATCCTGGTGATCGTCCCGGTAGACGGAAAAATAAAGCTGGCACAGGGCACCGTATATTCCTTCTATCAGTTCTCCTGGCCCCTGGAGGACCGGCTGACGGACAGCAAATGGCGTCAGATGCTGGGGATCGAACAGGATGCGGAAGGGAATTTCAGCCGGGACGGTTCGATCTCGCGGCCGGAATGGACGGAAAGCTATCAGTTCAGATATGAATGGGAATAAAAAAACGCGCAAGGGCATACACACCGCCCTTCTGTCTTCGGCACTGCTGTGCGCGTTCGGGGCCGTTCTCTTCCTTTCGTGGCACAGCGGGCTTTTCCTGCCCGGCTGGGTCGGATGGAAAAAAGCCGTCCGCACGGACGCATCCGAAACCTATACGGTACGCCTGGCGAGACGTAGGGCCGAAGTCACTTATGACGGACGCACGATATGGAAGCCGGAGCGCGGCATCAAGGTACAGGACGCCCTGTTCGCTGACGTGGACGGGGACGGCCGGGACGAGCTGGCGCTGCTGTGCTGGCGGATCGGCCGGTATGGCGCTGCCAGGCCCTTCTGGGTCAAAACAGACAAAAAGAGCTGGTCGCAGCATCTCCTCGTCTGCCGCTTCGACGGCGGACAGGCCGCGCCGATGTGGATGGCCTCCGACATCGGGATGGAGGCGGTCCTTCTGGAGGCGTCTCCGCACAGAGGCGGCGTATCAACCGACGCGACGGCTGGCGGCGCGCACAGCCGCCCCGACCTGCGCCAGCGCCTTCTGCTGACCTCCTCCGACGGAACCCGCACCGGCTGGGTATGGGATTCCTGGGGTTTTACCCGGGAGAACATCGACATCACCTTCGCGGCATTCGGCGACAACCTGATCCATGAACCGATCTATCGGTACGGCCTGAAAGGCGGCGAAGGCTTTGATTTCCTGTACGACGGCCTGCGGGAAACCATCGAGGCGGCGGACGTCGCCGTCATCAATCAGGAAACGCCGCTCACGGACGATCCCTCCAGGTACAGCGATTTTCCCCGGTTCGGCACGCCCGCAGAGGTGGGCGAAGCCATCGTAAAAGCGGGCTTCGATGCGGTGACCTGCGCCACCAACCACGCGGCGGATCAGGGCATGGACGGCGTGGATTTCACCAGAACCTTTTTCCGCACCCGCGGCCTCGTGTGCGCGGGCACCCAGACAAAGGCGGAAACAGAATACCGCCCCTACGAGACCATCGTCCGGGGCGGCCTGCGGTTTGCCGTTCTCAATTATACTTACGGGACCAACGGGCTGGAGATCCCCTCCGACCGGTCTCAAATGATCCATACGCTTTCCAGCGAAACACAGGTGCGGGAAGACATCGCCCGGGCGCGGCAGGAAACGGATTTTGTGCTGGTGTTCCTGCACTGGGGCACGGAAAATGCCGCCGAACCGGATGCTTTTCAGCAAAAATGGACACATATCCTGCTGGAAAGCCGCGCCGATGTAGTCATCGGCACCCATCCCCACGCGCTGCAGCCCTGCGAACTGCTGACCGGGGAGGACGGACACCGGATGCTCGTCTATTACTCCCTGGGCAACTATGTCAGCGCGCAGCCGGAGCAGACCTGTACCAAAGGCGGCATGGCCCGCTTCACCGTATCCCTGACTCCCCAGGGCGGACGGCTCAAGGACTACGAGCTGGTGCCGCTCTCCATCACGCGCGGGAAGGACGGCCGGTACACGGTCATTCCCTGCCCGCCTTCCGAAACATCCCCGCCATCCTGACCGTATCTGCGGCAGCGGGCGCCGTTTTCATCTTTCTCCATGCTGTATCGTATGCGAGACCGGTATGCACCTTCAACTTCTCTTTTCAAGCAGCCACGCGATCCCCGCCGCCGTACGCGGCGCCGCATCCCGGTCCGCTCCGCCGCTTCATGTCTCGGTCCCCGGTTCAATATCCTCCCCGGCCTTTGTCCGATCCGTTCCGCCGTTTTACACCTCCATCGGCCGGTTCGGAATCCTCTCCAGCTGCTCCCTGATCCGTTCCGCCGTTTCCGCATCCGCGCCCAGATAAGAGAGCACCTCCCGCATCGTCAGCTTTTTGCCCAGTTCCATCATGGGGTCCGCAGACGGCGCGCCGTTCCCATCCGCGCCGTCTGCGCCGTCCGTACCGCCCCGCAGAAGGCCGTCCAAGATGCCCTCCGACAGCTTCCTGCCCGCCGGGACGCAAAGGATCCGCCCCACCGTGCAGTCCAGGGACAGGTATGGCTCATGATTGCCGTTGACATAGTGCCCGCAGATGGGCTCGCTCATCCCGTCGTCGGAAAGGATGCCGAACACCTCTCCCAGCCAGCCGATGCTGTCCTCCACCCAGTGCGGGACCCGTGCCGAGATCTCTGTGGAAGGATGCTGCACTGAAAGATCACAGGTGGAAAACCCGTGGGGACCGTAGCTGTAAATATGGCTTTCAAAAGAAATATCGTGCTTTGCCAGCGCCTCCATGAACCGGATGGAATTGTCGATGGGCACGACGCCGTCCGTCCGGGTGGCGAACAGGAAGCAGGGACAGGTCCTCTCGTCCACCGCGGCAACGGTGTCCGGCGCGGAGGGCAGACAGCCCCGCACGTCAGAACCCGCCACCGCATAGCCCAGAATGGCCGCGTTGGGACGGTTCTCGGACAGCGTAGCCGCCGCGCAGGCCAGATGGCCTCCCGCGGAAAACCCGATCACCGCCACCTTGTCCGGATACAATGTCCACTTTTTTGCATTTCCCCGGATCAGCGCCATAGCCTGTTCATAATCCTGCAGCGGATTGGGCCACACCGCATCCTGCTTCACCGAATACCGGAGAATGAAGACCTGATATCCGGCCTTCAGATAGGGAAATGCCACCGGATCCGCCTCCCGGTCGGAACACATCTGATAGCCGCCGCCCGGCAGGATCAGAATGGCCGGACGCCTGGAAATGTACCAAAACTCGCCGCCCACCTCCTGCAGATAGGCGGTGAGCGTTACGTTTCTCTTCCTGTTTAAAACAATGGTTTCTGTTCTCATCTTTTCTCCCCGTCAGAGCCGTACACATTCAGGAAACGAAACCGCCGGTCTGTCCGGCGGTCCCGCTTCCATATCACACTCTCTTTACAGCGCTTTGCCCACGGAGGGTCCGTAAGGCACGCTGTCCTCATACGCCGCGCTCTGCAGGATGCTGCTCAGCATCCGTTTCGCACAGGCCTGCAGATCCCCCAGCGTGATGGGATAAGGAACGTTCCCCGCTTCCGCATCCACGGAGCGAACGATCTCATCCACATCCGCCTGACTGCCCGGCATGACCAGATCGTTGCCCGCTCTGATGCAGCCCGCCGCATTGGATGCCCCGTATTTGAACGGCCCGTCCGATCCGTAGCCGCCCGTGGTGCCCCAGTCCGTCATGACGATGCCCGCAAATCCCCATTCATCCCTGGCCACGGAAGTCAGCAGATCGTAATGATTCGCGGAATGGGTCCCGTTGATCAGGTTATAGGAGGTCATGATCGACATGGGCTGGGACCGCTTCACGGCGATCTCAAAGTTCTTCAGATAGATCTCCCGGAGCGCCCGCTCTCCCACATGGGCGTTGACATGCGTCCGGTTATCTTCCTGATTGTTCAGCGCAAAATGCTTGATCGTGGTACCCACGCCGGGATGCTTCTGCACGCCCAGCGTGTCCGCCGCCGCGCACAGTCCGGCCACCAGCGGGTCCTCGGAGTAATATTCAAAGTTTCGGCCGCAGAGCGGATTCCGATGGATGTTCATACCCGGCGCCAGCCACAGGGTGACGCCCAGCTCCTCCATCTCCTCTCCCACGATATCGCCCGCTTCCTCTATGGCAGCCAGATCCCAGGTCTGGGCCAGCAGCGTGGCGATGGGGATGGCCGTGCAGTACTGATAATAACGCACGGCGTCCGCGGGGATCTCCGGTTTCTCCTTTGCCAGGACCTCCATGCCGGGAAGCGGCGTTTCTCCCGTGCCGGGGATCACATTGCCCGCTGCGTCCGCCATAAACTGCCGGGAAAGCCGCAGTCCCGCAGGACCGTCGGCCAGAACCATATTGCGCACATCTCGGTCTCCGATCATCAGAGAGGTGGTATCCCCCGCCGCGCCGGGACAGACCGCAGACGCCGCGCCCACAATGGACTCGCCCTGGCCGTCTCTGGCCGTTCCCACACAGAGTGCGGCCATTTCCTCCACCGTCAGCTGGCTCACCAGCTCGTCCAGCGTATTTCTGCCCGCTTTCACATCGTCCGCGGTGATCTTCTCCGCCGTTTCCTTTGCGGGGATCGTTCCGTTTTCCCCGCGGTAGACCGCCGTTCTGCAGGGGATCTGGCCGGCGTCGATCAGGATCCTGACCGCGTTCGCCTTTTCCTCCGCTTCTCCTTCATAAGTATATGGCACTGCGCCCGCACAGGACAGCTCCTCCATTTCGCAGTCCAGCGGCAGACAGTTTTTCAGCTGTTCCGTACGCGCCGTGCCCTCCAGCACCAGCGCCGCGGCGACATGCGTATTCCGGGAACTGTTTCCGACCCTCACATAATATGTGCCCGCCTCCAGCACCCACGCGGCCTCTTCCGGATCATAAGAGGCCATGCACGACAGGGGCCAGGTAATGCACAGCGTCTGGGACTCTCCCGGCGCCAACAGTCCCGTCTTCGCGTAGGCCGCCAGCTCCTGCATGGGCTTCTCCAGCTTTCCTTCCGGCGCGGAATAATAGACCTGCACGACTTCTTTTCCCGCATACTGCGTTCCCGTATTCGTGACCAGAACCCTGACTGCCGCCGTCAGAGGATCCGCCGTCACGGCCTGCGTTTTTATCTCAAAACTCGTATAAGAGGAACCGTAACCAAAGGGATAAGCCGGGATCACGCCAAAGGTATCGAAATACCGATAGCCCACGAAGATCCCTTCCCGATAATACTCGTCGTCCAGGTCGCCGTTCATATGGCTGAAATCCGCCGCACTCGGATAATCCGCATAGCTTTTTGCCCATGTGGTGGACAGCTTCCCGCAGGGCGTCACCTTCCCGGTGAGCACGTCGGCCAGAGCGTGTCCGCTGACATTGCCCGCCTGGCTCATCAGCAGGAGCGCGCCGATCCCTTTCGTCTCCCGAAAGAACGCGGTATCTACCACGCCGCCCACATTCAGCACCACGACCAGCTTTTCATAATGCTCCGCCAGCAGGCGGATGACCGCCTTTTCCTCCTCCAGGAGCTCATAATCTCCGGCCGCAGGCCGCCGGTCCTTTCCCTCGCCGGAATTGCGGGACAGCACATAGACCGCCGTATCCGTCTCCGATGCGGCGATATCCGCCTCTGTCACCGGCAGCACGGGAGGCTCCCGGAACGGATTGGAGAAAAGCTGAGAGATCGCGTCTCCGCCCGCTTTCATCGCTTCCTTAAATCTGGCGAAATACACGTCCCGGGCTGTCTCCACAGCCGCGTCGTAACGGTCCAGCCAGTCCTTTGTGGTGACAAGAAAACCGGCCGCCTCCAGCCCCTGTTCCGCGTTCACCACGAACCGGCTGTTCACGTCGCCGGAACCGGTCCCGCCCTTCACGGTGTGTCTGGCGCCGTCACCGTAGAGCGCCAGCTTCCCGCCGTCCGCTTTCAGCGGAAGCGCGCCGTCATTCTCCAAAAGCACCATGCCCTCCGCGCCGATCCTTCTGGCCCGTGTCCAGTTTCTTTTTTCCCGTTCGCTGATCTCCGGCGATCTGGATGCAAACAGTTTTGCCATAATAGCCCTCCTTCCAGTCATTTGGTTTTCCGATCCGTCCGGGCCAGGGATCATCCCCCGATCCCCAGCCGTCTGAGCCGGACATCTTTGCTCCTTCTTCAGTCAGATGCCGAACAGATCCCGTTCCCCGGTCACTCAGTCCACGCGGATCAGCTCATATTCCCGCGTGCCGAAGCCCAGCTCTGCGGCCGCCTCGATGGTATGGATGCCATGCAGGGATTCCACCCGCTCCAGGAAATGCGCCCTGCCGGGGTCCTTCGACTGGTAGATCAGGTCCATGCACGCCTGATCCAACGCCACCGGGTCCAGAGAAGACAGGATGCCGATGTCCGCCATGCAGGGATCCTCCGCCACGGAACAGCAGTCGCAGTCCACGGAAAGATTGCACATCATATTGACAAACGCAGTCTTATCTTTAAAAAAGCTCACGATGCTCTGCGCCGCGTCCGCCATGGACTCACAGAACACATCCTGCTCCGCCATGTGGTCCCATACGATATTCTGATCCGTGATCAGGCCCCCGGAATGGATCAGGCACTTACCCACCGTAGAGGCGCAGCCGATCGCCAGCTGCTTCAGGGCCCCGCCGTAGCCTCCCGCCGGATGTCCCTTGAAATGGGCCAGCACCAGCATGGAATCGTAATCCGCCAGATTCTTTCCCACAAAATTTTCCTTCAGGATCTTGCCGTTGGGAATATCCAGCTTCAGGTCCGGCCCCTCGGCGTCCATCAGATCCACCGTAAAATATTTCGTCCAGCCGTGGTCGTCTATCAGCTTCCGATGCTTTTCCGTGGAATTGCGCTCCCCGTCATACGCCGTATTGCACTCCACGACGGTGCCTCCCACATGCTCCACCATGGGGCGCATGAATTCGGGATGCAGATAATTCTGATTGCCCGCCTCACCGGAATGCACCTTGACCGCCACCCGGCCCGGCAGCGGCCGGTTCAAAACCTCGTACATCTTCACCACCGCTTCCGGTGTGATCTCCGTTGTGAAATAAACCTTCGCTTTTTCCATGCCTCGCTCTCCTCCTTTATGCTGTTTGGCACGTATTTCCAGAGTACGCTCATGAAAAACCGGTATATGAACCGGAAAACCGGAATAAAATTCCCGCTTTTTCCATTTTATCTTAACATTTCTTTCCGTACTGTACAACAGACTTTTTCCGCATTTTTTTCTGTATTTTCTCTCTGTATTTCTCTGTATTTTCTCTCTGCATTTTTTTCGCACCTTCTGCACCTTTTTTCTTATTCGTCTCCTGGTTCTTTGAATTTTATTTTATTATTTTGTTGATTTTTCACATTTTAATATTTATAATTATTATAATTCATATTTTAGGAGATATTATCGTGCTTATACAGTTTTCTGTAGAAAATTTTCTGTCATTCCGGGACCGTGTATCCCTGTCCCTGCTCGCCAGCAGCGACAGAGAGCACCCGGAGAACACGGTCCGATACGGCGGCAGTCTTTATCTGAAATCCAGCGTTCTCTACGGGGCCAACGGTTCCGGCAAATCCAATCTGCGCCGCGCCTTCGCCTTTCTGGCCGACTATGTGCGGACCTCCCACGCGCGCATGCCGGACGCCGGGACCGGAAGACGCTGTTTCGCCCACGATCCGTCCGCCGCCGCGCGCCCCAGCTCGTTTGAAGTCCTTTTCACTGCGGACGGCATCCGGTACGCTTACGGCTTTTCCGTGTATGACTTTGCCGTCACGGAGGAATATCTTTACGAATATCCCAGGGGACGCCGGTCGCTGATCTTTTCCAGGACCGGCATCGACCATTACATCTTTCATGCCGACCCGGAACTGCAAAACCGGCTGAGGGCCTTTAACGCCCCCAACCGGCTCTATCTGTCCACTGCAGCGCAATGGAATTATCCAAAAGTGCTCCCGGCCTACCGCTGGCTGACACGGTGCAGGATCGCGGGGGACACCGCCCCGGAGCGCCTGCCCGCGCAGACGACGGCGCTTCTGGAAAACGATGCGGTCCGGGCAGAATTGCTTTCCCTTCTGTCCGGGGCCGGATTCCGGCTTTCGGAAAACGCCCTGCTGCCGCCGTTCCCCTCCGAAGCCCTTCCCTTCGAATCCGACGGCCTGTTGCGCTGCCTTTCCCTGCTCCTTCTGTTTCTGGAGAATCGGCGTGAGGGCTCCCTGCTGCTGGTGGACGACCTGGACGCCCATCTGCATCCGCTCCTGCTGCGGCATCTCCTGCTCCTTTACCATGAGACGCCCCTGAGCAGTCAGCCTGACACCGTCACAGAAAATGCCGTCTCATACGGCGCAGCCCCGGACGCCCAGCTGATCTGCTGTCTGCACCAGACTGCGGCTCTGGACCTCTCCCTGCTGCGGCGAGATCAGATCTGGCTCGCCGAAAAGGATCCGCACAGCCTGTCCACCGGGCTGTATTCCCTCTGCGACCTGGCCGTGCGCAAGGACAGCCGGATCGAGAAAAACTATCTGAGCGGCAGATACGGCGCGGTGCCGGAAATCTGGTAAAACACCAAGTGCCGGATCACCGCCTGCCCGATCTGCCGGACACTTTCGCTCTTCTGGCCGCAAGGAACCCCGGCAGCGCGGCTCGCCCCAGCTCCGTCACGGGCCGGACCCATTTGCCGGAATAGAGATGGATCTGCATGAGGACGTACCGCACCGGCTCGTCGATATAACAGCAGAGGAACACCACCCAATAGGGCAGCTTCCAGACGAAGCCGGACAGCAGCACCAGGGGCAGCACCATGCAGTACATGAAGACGATCTCCAGGACCGTGCCGTACACCGCGTCTCCCGATGCCCGATAGGTATCGTTCTGGATCCAGTTGCCCATGCGGATCACGGAGACCACGGCGTAGATGAGCAGCATCCGCAGTCCCGCATCATAGGACCCGCCGGAAAGGCTCATGCCCCGCAGCAGCGGCCCGTGGACCGCCAGCACACCCAGATCCGCCAGGAAGATCACGCAGCTGCACAGATAGACCAGCCGTTTCGCCCGCTCAAAGGCCGTATCCAGCTCGCCCGCGCCCACGCACTTGCCCACCAGAATGGAGGCCGCATTGGAAAAGCCCGCGAAAAATCCGATGATCAGCCCCTCCAGCGTCCGGAACACCGCCAGCGCCGCGATCACCTGCTCCGTCTGCCGCCCCAGCGTCACGTTGATCACCATGTTGCCCACGCCGATCAGCACCTCGTTGCAGATGATGGGAAAGCATTTCACGAAATAGCTCTTCAGGCGGCTCCTGCTCCACCGAAAATGTCCCCGCACCCGGAACAGATAGGGATAATGGGTCCGCCAGGCCAACAGGAAGATCGTCAGCACGTTCACCGCCGCCGCGCAGGTGGTGGCCAGCGCCGCGCCCCGGATGCCCATGGCGGGCGCTCCCAGGTGTCCGTAGATGAACACCCAGTTCAGGAACAGATTGGCCGCCACGGACGCGATGGAGGCCGCCATGGGGATCTTCACCCGCTCCGTGGCCCGAAGCAGGGCGCTCATCGCCATGGAAAACACCTGCATGAAATAGGCGAAGCCCACGATATGCAGGTACTGCACGCCGATCTCCTGGATCGCCTCCTTGTCCGTATACAACCGCATGACCGTCCGAGGCGCGAAGATCGCGAGACAGCCGAACACGGCCGCCACGGTCATCATGCAGGCCAGCGTCATCCCGTAGGAGCGCTCGATGCCGTCATCCTCTTTGGAACCCCAATATTGGGAGATGAACAGCATGCCGCCGCCCACGAACCCCCAATAGCCGGAAAACATCAGCGAGGAAAACTGGGCGCACAGCCCCAGGGCCCCCACGGACAATTCGCCCAGCGGAGCCACCATCATCGTATCCACCATGCTGGCCGTGGTGGTCAGCAGATTCTGCACCGCGATCGGGATCGCGATGGCGGCCAGATTCCGTAAAAAAGATTTCCAGGGGAAGGCCGTTTTCCCCGTCTGCTGTCCTGTATTCATGTCCGAAACTGTCCTTTATCCCTCCTGTTCTCCGTTCTTTCCGTCCTGACAGCCGCCGTCACTTCTCCCGGCATCCGGCCTTTCGCCTGCATTCCAGCAGCCAGGCCGTGATGTGCATCGCCTGCGGGAATCCGCCCTCCGCGATCATCCCCTCGATCTGCTGTGCGCTGCATTTTTTCACATTTAAAAATTCCATCTCATCCAGGGACTGCCCGGACACCTTCCGGCAGTTCTCCGCCGCGAAAAGATGCGCGTAATTGTCGGATATGGTGGCATTGGACGGTACTGTGAGCAAATGCTGCCATTCGTCGGACACATATCCGGTTTCCTCCAGCAGTTCACGTTTCGCCGCCGCCAGCGCGTCCTCCGCGGACAGACCGTCAGAGCCGTATTCCTTCCCGTCCTTCCGCTCGATCCCGCCTGCCGGGAATTCTGTCGTCACCTTCCGGATCCCCTGCCGGAACTGGCGGACGCACAGATAGTTCCCATCCGTGTCCGAAGCCGCGATCACCACATAATCGCGGCGGCTGTAGGTGTAAAAAGGCTCATATATCTTTCCATCCGGGAAACGGTATGCGGACTTTCTGAAATCGATCCAGGCATCCTGTACGATATGCTCCGTGCTGACCTCCTCCCAGACGAGGGCATCCTCTTCTTTGGCGGGGGCGGTGTTTTTGTTTTTGAGATCGCTCATTTAGCTTTCTTCCATCCTTCCAGATATAACTTCTTTATTCAAGATTTATCGTATAGCTGCCTTCACCAACAGCCGTTTCATTCTCCCCACACCTTCACCAACAGCAGCCGTCCCTTCCCCACGGAGATCTCCGCGCGCTGTCCGGGCAGGACCTCGTTGCTGATGCCGTACGGATACTCGCAGGTGATCACCGCGTCCTCCAGCGGGTATTTCGCGTTTTTCACACAGACTCCTTCCGCCGTTCCGTCGATGCTCAGGAGAGAAAAATATGCGTATGCATCCGACACAAATACCGGCTCCCGCGCCGCGATGCTCAGCTCCGAACGATCGTCCAGCGCAGCCGCGTTTTTCCCCAGAGAATGTAGCCGCAGCAGGATGGACAGATTGCCCAGCGTGTGATCCAGCCGCCCGCCGATGACGCCCACCAGCAGAAAATCGGAAAAGCCCCGCCGCAGCGCCTCCTTCATGGCGAATACCGTATCCGTATCGTCCTTTTCCCGGGGCAGGACGATGGTCTCCACATCCAGATGGGGATTTTCATGGGAATCGAAATCCCCCACGATCAGCTCCGGCTCCCTGCCCAGCCCTTCCCGGTGCCGCAGTCCGCTGTCGCAGCAGATCAGGAAATCATCCTCCCGCAGCCGGGCGCGGATCCGGTCGTACCGCCCGATGTCCGCGCCTCCCACGACGACGCACCTTCTCGTTTGACCCGTCATTTTTGCCGTCCCATCCTCTCCGTTCCCCGCGGGTTCCCTATTTCCGCTCTCATGCCGCATTTATCCCGCGTTTCCTTTGATCTTTTTCACCCACTTGCCGCTGCGCAGCCGGAACACGCACCACACGCATTTGATGATCTGGTCGATCTTCAGGAAAAAATAGATCCAGAACGCGGGCAGGTGCCACACCAGCCCCGCCAGCGCGCCCAGCGGCACGGACGCCACCCAGAGGAACAGGATGTCCCCCAGCATCAGGAAACGGGTGTCCCCGCCGCCCCTCAGCACGCCCTTGGTCAGGATGGAGTTCATGGACTGAAAAACGATGATCAGCGAAATGGAAGCCATGAGCTGTTCCGCGATCCGGGCGGTTTCCTCCGTCACATTGTAATAGGAGATCATGGGGCCGCTGACCAGCATGATCAGCCCCGCCGCCAGCGCGCCCAGCGCCGCTCCCAAAAACAGGAACCGATAGCCGTCCTCCTGCGCTTTTCGGTAATCGCCCTCTCCCAGCGTCTGTCCGGTGAGGATGCCGGAGGCGTTGCTGATGCCCTGGGTCATGACGCTGGTCAGCTGCTGCGTCACCATGGTGATGGCGTTGGCGGAGACGAAGGTCTGCCCGATCCGGCCCATGACCATGGCCACGGCGCTGTTGCCAAAGGCCAGGAGGCTGTCGCTGATCAGCACCGGAATGCTGATCTTCAGATAATCGCCCAGCAGATCGCCGCATTTCAAAAACAGATGCCGCAGACGGTAGCCGATCTTTTTGTCCGCAAAAAGCAGATAGCCGCATATGATGGAAAACTCGAACACGCGGGCGATGACCGTCCCCAGCGCGGCCCCCGCCACCTCCATCCGCGGCGCGCCCAGATTGCCGAAGATGAACACCCAGTTGAAAAACACGTTCACGAAAAACGCGCCGATGGAGCAGAATAGCGGCAGCTTCACCTGTCCGGTGCTGCGCAGCACGATGGTGCTGGTCAGGGAAAGTCCCAGCAGCAGATATGTGGGGACGGACCAGTCGAAATAGGCCACCCCCGCCGCCTGCACATCCGCCTCGTTGCTGTAGATCCGGATCAGAAAATCCGGCGCGAAGACCGTCGCCAGCGTGAACACCATGGCGAAGCTGACGCACAGCCGGTACATGATCGTCATAGCCTTGCGCAGAGAATGGATGTCCCGCATCCCCCAGAACCGGGCCGTGAGCACCGAAGCGCCCATGCCGATGCCCATACAGCAGATCTGATAAATGTTGATGAACTGATTGGCCAGCGAGGAGGCGGACAGCGCCGTCTCCCCCACCCGGCCCAGCATGATGGTATCCATCATGTTCACGCCCACCGTGATCAGGCTCTGCAGGGTGATGGGCAGCGCGATGGCCAGCACTTTTTTATAGAAGGAAAGATCCCCCAGATATTTGTTTCTGATCCTATGCTCCGTCATTGGTTCCGTTCCGGTCAGACTCCTTTTCGCATATCCGATGCTCCGCTCCCGCAGGGCGCTTCCGGCTTTCCGTCCCTGCAGAGCGTTTCCGGCTTTTCGTTCCTACAAAGCGTTTCCGGCTTTTCACTCCGTCAGGGCTTTTCCGATTTTCCGCTCCCGCGGGGCATTTTGGGCTTTTCGCTCCCACAGAGCGTATCTGCTTTTCTCTCCCGCAGGCACCCTCCAGCTGTGCGGTCTCTCCCCTGCTATTTCAGGAACCGCTCCAGCCGCGCCCCGTCCGCCTCCGGCCACAGCTTCGTCAGATGTTCAAGGATGCGCGCCTTCGACTCCGCCGGTTCCCTCCGGTATGCGGAGGTGATCCGCTCATAGCCGAACAGCTCCTCCGGCGTGCTGTAGCGGGCCACGCCCCAGCCGTAGGTCTGACCGGTTTTGGATCTCTCATACTCAAAATCCGCTATGGTCACATAGGTCTGCATCTGCAGCCGGGTGATCACGCCATCAAAGCCTGTATTTCCGCCCTTTTTATAGTTGCAGAGGCGCTTTAACTCTTTGGACAGCAAAGACCCCTTCGCCGCCAGCACATCGTAAACGCCCTTATCCTTAAAAGAGGCCAGTTCGTCCTCGAAACGGGCGTCAAAATCATAGCCGTCCCGCCGGAAATTGGCAAAATCCGGGAACCACTCCAGGCTGATATACCCGGCCCTCCCCCGGAAAAACTTCCCGTATAGGCACTTGCGGCCTCTCGCCACAGGCCCCTTCCACTCCCAGGGGCCGTCCTCGGTTTCCGAGAACCAGAGCGACGAGGGACAGCAGTCCTCCAGGGAAAACCCTTTGATCTCGTGGGCGAAAAAAGGTAGGAAGCCGATCTCGCAGACCAGGGCTTCCAGCTCTTTCGCGTTATGTATTTCAGGCAAACGCATTTCTGTTTTCCTTATATAAATCTCCGCCGCGGCGGCAGATCTCCCTGCACCCTTTCACCGCGCATGGTCCCGCCGCACCGTCCGATCTGTTTCTTTTCGTTCTTCTTAGCGGATAAAGTTCGTCCGCGCAAACGGCTCCCGCTCCGGCAGGCCGTATTTCTCTTTGCCCAGCGCGATGCTCTTCATCAGAAACGTCATGTTCCTTGCCAGCGTGCGCATGCTCTGCAGCCCTTCCGCGTCCTGCGCCGCCTCTCCGGGCGCCATGCCGTGAATGCTGTTCCAGTATTGCCCGGAGGCCACCGGCATACCCGAAATGGTGAAGAACTTGTTCAGCCCGTCAAAGGAGGCGGACAGACCGCCCCTGCGGGCCGCCACCACGCAGGCCCCGACCTTCATGGTCTTATCGAAGGACGTGCTGTAAAACAGTCTGGTGAGAAAAGCGACCAGCGTCGCGTTGGCGGAGCCGTAGTAAACGGGACTTCCCACCACCAGGCCGTTGCTCTCCGCGAACTTCTGCGCCGCGGCGTTCACCGCATCGTCAAAGACGCATTTTCCCATCCGCGCACAGCCGCCGCAGGCGATACAGCTTCGGATCGCCTGATTGCCGATCCAGAGGTTTTCCACCTCCACGCCTTCCTGTGCGAAAATCTTTTCCATCTCCCCCAAAGCCGCCGCCGTATTGCCGTTAGCCCTGGGGCTGCCGTTGATCATCAGAACCTTCATCGTTTCCATCCTTTCCTTTCACCTGCTGATAGAGCGGTATCCGTTTTCCTTACCTTCCGCCGAAAACATATCCGTTTCCTTCGCCTGCTGCCGAAACCGTATCCGTTTCCTTCGCCTGCAAAAACCGCGCTCTCTTCAGCCCCTATTATACCCTTTCTCCTTCGATTGGGCAATCCGTTTTCCGCTTTTTTCCGTGCGCGCCTTCTCCGCCTTTTCCGCGCGTCACGCTTTTCCTTCACAGAAAAAACAGTCCCGTGAACAGAGCTGTTTTCAGAAAGAGAAAAAGCGACTCTATGCTGGCTGAGATACCCGGCTGTTTTTTGGATACTGCTCCAGCAGCTTCCGGTCCGCCTCCAGGAGCTTCTCGCGATATGCCCGGTAAGACCCGCTTAAGATGCACATGGCCGGAAGGAACACGTCGTCATACCCGCTGACGCTGTTGAAGCGCCGCAGCGCCGTTTCCAGCCGGTACGCTGGCGAATCCTGATATTCCCGCGAAGCCTTAAAAGCCATCCAGCGCTCGATCACCTCCCGGTTTTCCGCCAGGTATCCCTCCATATCCGCGAGGGCGCCGCGCATACCGACGGCCAGCTCCGCTTCCTTTTCCGGATCCCAGGCGTAAACGTCCTCATCCAGCAGCGCCTTCAGATCCTCCGGCAGATCGAACGCGACGTCATCCAGCCAGGCAACGATCCTGTCATATGCCTCCTGCTGCTCCTGCGTCTCGATGGGTTCTCCCAGGTACGGAGCAAAATGAAGGCAGAGAAATCTCCCGTAACCGCCCGGAAAAGCGTCCAACAGCCGCTCCGCGATCCTCTGCTTTTGACGCAGCCGCTCCAGCTCCTTACGCGTCCGCTCCCAGTCCCCATCCTTTGACAGCTCCCGCAGCAGCCTCTGCCGTTCCAGCATTCCCTCCAGTTCCGGCTCCCTCTGCTCCCAGGCCGTCCGCAGTCCCGCTCCCGCCGGGCCGGAAAGAACCGTGCGGATCTGCGCCGCGGACAGACCGAGCTCTCTGAGCACGGCGATCTTTTTCAGGGCCGTCACATCCTCCTTTGAAAAATCGCGGTATCCGTTTTCCTTTACCTCCGGCCGGACGAGCCCCTGTTCCATATAGTAAGCGACCGCCTTTTTGGTCAGGGAACAGGCCCTGCACACCTCATGGATCTGCATTTTTCTCACCTCCGAGAACAGGATAACCCGTTCCCCTGGGGAACAGTCAAGCGGTTTTCGGAAAATCGGGGTAAAAAATAA
>CANRMT010000017.1 GCA_947631815.1 uncultured Eisenbergiella sp. | reverse complement strand
CATTATACCATGTCCTGCCGGACATGGCGCCTCCGGCGGATCTTATGCGCCTAGCGGCGCGGTATAATGACCTTACGGTCATTATACCATACTCCCCCGCGCACGGCAATATTTTCTGACTCTTGGGCACAATATACAGAATTTTCAGACATTTCTGGCGCCATCCCTAAAAGGGACAGTGCTGTAAAACGGGACCGCCGCTCACCACTTCTTATACGGGCACCGGCTCTTTTTCACCGCGGCGCGCAGCTCCACATAACAGCCGCAGGCCTGACAGGTACCGGCCTCCAGATAGCCGCAGGCCTTGCAGGTCTCCAACCGTCCTTCATAGAGCGCCTGATCCGCCTTCACGCTTTTGTCCAGCCGCTCGATATGACGGTACAGCGTTTCCATATAGGCGGCCTCGTCCATCTCCCGCAGCAGACACCTATAACACCGCTTCCGTGCGGACTCCTGCGCCTCCATGACCTCAGCGGATCCGCAGGCTCACGACGCTGCAGGCGGGAACCGTGAGGCTCAGCCCTCTGTCGCTGACCATCACGCCGTCAAGCGGCTGTTCCTTTACGGTATCCGGCTCCTCAAAGGTGTTTTTCGCGCACATTTCTCCGGTCAGGACGACGGCCTCTGCCTTCTGCGGCTTCTTTTCCATAAACACCAGATCCACCGGGCAGCTGTCGGACACGGAAAGGTTCGCCAGCGTCACGCACACCGTGCCGTCCTCCTGCACGGAAACGGACTCCTGCAGCGCGGGCACCTCATACTGCTCCGTACCGGCAGTCCCCGCGCCCGTCAGGGTGCTGTCCAAAAGGCTGGCGCCCTGGTGCTGCTTATACATATGAAACACATGATAGGTGGGCGTCAGGATCATCTTTTCGCCCTCGGTGAGGATCACGGACTGCAGCACGTTCACCATCTGCGCGATGCACGCCATCTTCACCCTGTCGCAGTGCTTATTGAAAATGTTCAGCGTCACAGCGGCCACCAGCGCGTCGCGCATGGTGTTCTGCTGATACAGGAAACCGGGATTCGTGCCGGGCTCCACATCGAACCAGTCGCCCCACTCGTCCACCATCAGGCCGATCTTCTTTTCCGGATCGTACTGGTCCATGATGTCGCCGTGCATCCGGATCAGATCGTCCATAAACAGCGCCTTGGAGAGGGTCCTGTACCAGTCCTCCTGCGTGAACTCCGACGCGCTGCCCTTTTTGTCCCAGCCGCCCGGGACTACATAATAATGCAGGGACATCCCGTTCATAAAGCCGTGCCCGCCCTGGGGATGGGGATTGGCGAAGCAGGTCTCCAGGACCTTTTTCGTCCAGTACGCATCGTCTGCATTGGCACCGCAGCAGATCTTCCGGATGGGCGCCGCGTTGTCGTAATGGCGGATATAGGTCTGATACCGGCGGAACAGATTCCCGTAGTATTCCGGCGTCATATTGCCGCCGCAGCCCCAGGGCTCATTTCCCACGCCAAAAAAATCCACCTTCCAGGGCTTCTCCCGGCCGTTCTTCCTCCGCAGATCTGCCATCGGGGATACGCCGTCAAAGGTCATGTACTCCACCCATTCGGACATTTCCTGCACGGAGCCGCTGCCCACATTGCCGTTGACGTAGGCCTTGCAGCCCAGCTGTTCGCACAGCTCCATGAATTCGTGGGTGCCGAAGCTGTTGTCCTCCACCACACCGCCCCAGTGGGTATTGATCATCTTTTTCCGCGTCTCTTTGGGGCCGATGCCGTCCTTCCAGTGATATTCGTCGGCGAAGCAGCCTCCGGGCCAGCGCAGCACCGGGATCTGCAGCTCCTTCAGCGCCTCCACCACGTCCGTGCGCATGCCGTTTTTGTTGGGGATCCCGGAGTCCTCCTTCACATAGAGCCCCTCGTAGATGCATCTGCCCAGATGCTCCGAAAAATGTCCGTAGATCTCCGGACTGATCCTGCCCTTTTTCTTCGTCTCATTGATATAAAGCGTCGCCATAAAGCCTGTTCCTTACACTCCTTTTCCTATTCCATGCCGCTGCCGCGGGCTGTCTCAGAAAAATCATCTCTGATACGGTCCCTTTTGAAGACTGCGCCGATGACGCAGTCCCTCCCAGAGACGATGCCGCCGTCACAGCCTGTTCCGAAAAAATGCCGATACCGTCAGTCTGTCCTCGGGAAATGCCGCCCCGTTCCGCGCTATGCCAGAAACTCCTTCACCTGGCCGTACACACCCTCGCCGTCCAGCCGATACTTCACCAGAAGGGCCGCCGCGGAGCCGGATTCGCCGAACACATCCCGCATGCCGATGCGGTATACGGGAACCGGCGCGTTCTCGCAGAGCGCCTCGCACACCGCGCCGCCCAGGCCGCCGATGATGGAATGCTCCTCCGCCGTCACCACTTTCCCGGTCTTCTTCGCACTCTTCACGATCAGATCCACGTCCAGCGGCTTGATGGTGCAGATGTTGATGACCTCGGCGGATATGCCGTCTGCCGCCAGCTTTTCCGCGGCCTCCAGAGCGGAATTCACCAGGATGCCGGTGGCCACGATGGTCACATCCGTCCCTTCCCGCAAAAGCTGCCCTTTCCCGATCTCAAAATGGTAATCGGGACGGTCGTTGATGACGGGGACAGCCGCCCGGCCGAAACGCATGTAAACGGGTCCCTGATGATCCAGCGCGGCCTTCACGCAGGCTCTGGCCTCCACCGCGTCGGACGGATTCAGGATCGTCATGCCGGGGATCGTGCGCATCAGGGCGATATCCTCGTTGCACTGATGGGACGCGCCGTCCTCGCCCACGGTGATGCCCGCATGGGTGGCCCCGATCTTCACGTTCAAGTGCGGATAGCCGATGGCGTTGCGCACCTGTTCAAAGGCGCGGCCCGCCGCGAACATGGCGAAGGTACTGGCCACCGGGATCTTGCCGGTGAGGGAAAGCCCCGCCGCAATGCCCATCATGTTGGCCTCCGCGATGCCGCAGTCAATATGACGGTCGGGAAACTTTTTCTTGAATACGCCGGTCTTGGTGGCCGCCGCCAGATCCGCGTCCAGCACCACCATATCGGGATAGCTGTCGCCGAACTCCGCCAGCGCCTTGCCGTAGGCCTCTCTGGTAGCCATTTTTTTCACTTCTGACATAATGCTTCACCGATCCTTTCCAGATCCGCCATGGCGATCTCAAATTCCTCATCGTTGGGCGCCTTGCCGTGCCAGTCCACACTGCCTTCCATGTAGGAAACGCCCTTGCCCTTCAGCGTATGGGCGATGATGGCCGTGGGCTTTCCCTTCGTGGCCCGAGCCTCGGCAAAGGCGGCGCGGATCTGTTCCATATCGTTGCCGTCCTTTAAGTTGATCACATGGAAATTGAAGGCCTCGAACTTTTTATCGATGGGATTGGGAGAACACACATCGTCGATGGAGCCGTCGATCTGCAGCCCATTGTTGTCCACGATCACCACCAGATTGTCCAGCTTCCTGTGGCCTGCGAACATGGCCGCCTCCCAGACCTGCCCTTCCTCGATCTCCCCGTCGCCCAGAAGCGTATAGACGCGGAAGGACTGCCCCGTCATCCGGGCGCCCAGCGCCATGCCCACCGCGGCCGAAATGCCCTGTCCCAGAGAACCGGAGGACATGTCCACACCCGGCACATGCTGGATGCAGGGATGCCCCTGCAGATAGGAACCGAGATGGCGCAGCGTGGGAAGATCCTCCACCGGGAAATAGCCCCGGTTGGCCAGCGCAGAATACAGTCCGGGGGCCGTATGCCCCTTGGACAGCACGAAGCGGTCCCTTCCTTCCATCTTCGGATCCTTCGGATCGATGTTCATTTCCTCAAAATAGAGGAAGGTGAAAATATCCGCGGCGGACAGCGAGCCGCCGGGATGTCCCGCCTTCGCGCCGTGCACCGCCGCGACGATGCCCTTGCGGACATCGTTCGCATGTTTCATGAGTTCCAGATTATCCATACTTTTTTCCTCTTTCCCGCTTACGGCCGACGCAGTGTCCGGCCCTGAATCTTTTCCATGGATCACTTCTGTCCGTAATAGGCGTTGGCCCCGTGTTTCCGGTAATAATGCTTATCCTGCAGCTCCTGAGGCGCCGGTTGAATCCTGGGGTTGATGGTCTCCGCCATGTAGGCCATCTTCGCCACTTCCTCCAGCACCACCGCGTTGTGCACCGCCTCGTGAGCGTCCTTTCCCCAGGCGAAGGGACCGTGGTTCTTGCACAGCACCGCGGGCACCGCCATCGGGTCCCTGCCCATCCGGGCGAACTCTCCGACGATCAGATGTCCCGTATTTTCCTCATAAGCGCTTTCGATCTCCTCTTTGGTCAGGCAGCGCAGACAGGGGACCTCCCCGTAGATATAATCCGCATGGGTCGTCCCGTAACAGGGGATGCTCCGCCCCGACTGCGCCCAGCTCGTGGCATACGTGGAATGAGTGTGCACGATGCCGCCCACCTCCGGGAATGCCTTATAGATCTCGATATGGGTCGCCGTGTCGGAGGAAGGATTGTACCGCCCTTCCACCCGCCTGCCCTCCAGGTCCATGACCACCATATCCTCCGGGCTCAGCTTCTCATACTCCACGCCGCTGGGTTTGATGACGAACAGCCCGCTTTCTCTGTCGATGCCGCTGACATTGCCCCAGGTGAACGTCACGAGGCCGTAGGCCGGCAGGGCCATGTTCGCCTCATAAACCTCCCGCTTCAGTTGTTCCAGCATATTTTTATCCTCTTTTCCGCGCTTCTCTAGCGCATCGTCGCCACGGCCGCACGCTCTGCCTCCAGGGAAGCCCGGTACTGCGCGATGAAGGCGTCGAAGCCCTCCACGTCCGCCGCGTCGGGTTCCATGGTCTCCGCTGTCATCTCCGCGAACACCTTCTGATCCAGATAATCGCCCAGGCTCTCTCCCTTTTCTTTATAAAGCATATAGGCCGCCAGCAGCGCCATGCCCCACGCGCCGCCCTCGCCCGCCGTCTCCATGACGGAAATGGGCGCGTTCATGGCCGCCGCCAGGATGCTCTGCCCTACGCCTTTGGTCTTGAAAAAGCCGCCGTGGCCGGTGATGGAATCGATCTTCACATCCTCTTCCTTCAGCAGGATATCCAGACCGATCTTCAGGGCCGCCAGCGCCGAATACAGCTGCGTGCGCATGAAATTGGCCAGGGTGAAATGGCTGTCGGGACGGCGCACGAACAGCGGGCGTCCTTCCTCCAGCCCGGTCACCGGCTCTCCGGAGAAATAGTTGTAGGAAAGCAGTCCGCCGCAGTCCTTCTCTCCCTCCAGCGCCTTTTTGAACAGCACGGTGAACAGCTCGTTCCTGTCCAGCTTTCCAAAGCAGCTCAGGAATTCTCCGAACAGATTCACCCAGCCGTTCAGATCCGAAGTACAGTTGTTGCAGTGCACCATCGCCACCGGATCGCCCGAGGGCGTCGTGACCATATCGATCTCCGGGTGCATCCGGGAAAGCGCGTGATCCAGCACGAACATCCCGAACACGCTCGTGCCTGCGGACACATTGCCCGTCCGTCTGCCCACGCTGCGGGTGGCCGCCATGCCCGTACCGGCGTCTCCCTCGGGAGGACAGAGCGGGATCCCGGCCCGCAGCTTCCCGGACACATCCAGAAGCTTCGCGCCCTCTTCCGTCAGCGTGCCCGCGTCCTCGCCCGCCGTCAGCACCTGCGGCAGGATCTGGCGCAGCTTCCAGGGGAAATGCTTCTCCGCCACCAGCGCGTCAAACTGCTCCAGCATCTTCGCGTCATAATCCAGCGCGTCCGAATCTATGGGGAACATGCCGGAGGCTTCGCCGATCCCGGCCACCTTCCGGCCCGTCAGCTTCCAGTGGATATAACAGGCCAGCGTGCTCAGATAGGAGATCCTGCTCACATGCTCTTCCCCGTTCAGGATCGCCTGATACAAATGGGAAACGCTCCACCTCTGCGGGATATTGAACGAAAACAGCTCGGACAGCTTTTCCGACGCTTCTCCGGTGATGGTATTGCGCCAGGTGCGGAAGGGCACCATCAGCTCCCCGTTCTCGTCGAAGACCATATAGCCGTGCATCATGGCAGAAAAGCCGATAGCTCCTATGGCGGTGAGGTCTTCTCCGTACTGCTTTCTGACATCCGCGGCCAGATCCCGGTAGCAGTCCTGCAGACCGGTCCAGATATCCTCCAGGCTGTAGGTCCAGACGCCGTTCTCCAGCCGGTTCTCCCACTCATGGCTTCCGGATGCGATCGGCGCATGTGTTTCGTCCACCAGCACCGCCTTGATCCTGGTGGAGCCCAGCTCGATCCCCAGCACCGTCCTGCCCGTCCTGATCGATTCGATCCGTTTTTCCTTCATAATCGTGAAACCCCCGTTTCCGTTTTTTCCATTTTATACTAGCCCATGGATTTTCGTTTGTCAATCCGCAGCGTTGCACCCATATCATCAATTCTTGCGCATTCCGCCGCAGGCGGTCCGGTGCGCGCTCCTCTGCCTGAAAAAATACCGGGGAAGGAAAACCCTTCCCCGGTATACAAATCCGTCTGTCCTTATTTTACAGGTGCGTCCCGAACCTCGCCCCGCTCAGAAGATCCTTCTGATCGCCAGGATCTTGCGGTAGGAGGCGTCGGAAACCTTGATCCCCGTCTTCGTCGTGCTGGCGTGCACGATCTGGCCGTTCCCTATGTACAGCGCCACATGGCCGGAATAGCAGAGCAGATCGCCCGGCTGCGCCTCCGCGAGTCCGCCGACCGCATAGCCCACCTTCCGGTCCGCGGAAGAGGAATGCGGGAGCGATACGCCGAAATGCTGATAGACGCTCATGACGAATCCGGAACAGTCCGCGCCGTTGGTCAGGCTGGTGCCGCCGCGCCTATACGGATTGCCCACGAACTGAAGCGCATAATTGGCCACCTCGGCGCCCATGCCGGAGCCGCCCACGGTCATCGCAGGAGCCGCCTGCGCCTGATCCTCTTTCGACTGCTCCTGCGCCTGGATCTTGGCCTCAGCGGCCTGCGCCGCCCTTCTGGCCTCTTCCCGCGCCGCTTCTTCCTTCGCCAGTCTCGCGCGCTCTTCTTCTATCGACTCGGCGGTCACATAGTCCGTACGCAGGATCACATAATCCACGGACGTCCAGCCGTCGCCTTCTTCAATGCTGACCTTGACGAAACCGTTCTCCTCGTCGAGCACCGTCAGCTCTTCCCCCTGGCCGATCAGCCCCAGCACGGGGGCATCCAGGCTGGGCTCGCACCTGACGCGCAGCGTCTGGGTGTTCACCGTCGCGACCCGGTCGCCTACCGCGTCCGCGATCTGTCTGGCCTCGTCGCCGGTCTTAAAATACTCCGCCTTCACATAGCCTTCCACATTGCCGGACTTCATCAGGTACCAGTCGCCTTCCACCGCGATCAGCGTGCCGACGGAATTGTTGTACAGCTTCCCGACGATCTCCGCGTCGGTATTGGGCTCCCGGCGGATGTTCACATAATTGTTCACCTGCGCGATGATCAGCACATCCTCCGCCGCCTCAGGCTCTTTCTGGACCGGCGTCACCGGTTCCACGATCTCGATCTCGGATTCCGGCTCCTGCGCCTGCGGGGTCTCCTCCGGAACTTCGGATTCCGTTGCCGTCTCAGTCTCCGCGGTCTCCGTCTCCGTTTCCCAGACCGTCTCCGTATCGGTCTCCTCTATAGTCTGACTCTCCTCCAGGGCACCGGCGGATCCCGTCCCCGAAGCCTGTTCCGCTCCGGCGCTTTCTCCCGCCTTCTTCTTCACATTCTCCCGGATGTCGGAAACAGAAGACCCGTCGCCCAGCGCCAGACCGAGTCCCGCCGCCGGAAGAGAAGCCGTCCCTGTATTCGCCGCCCTTGCCTCAAGGCCGGTCCCTGTAAAAAAAATCGCTGCCGCCAGCACACATGCCGCCGCTTTGACCGTTTTCCGTACCATGAATTCCCCCGTACCCTTACCGCTCCCCTTTCCCGTCCGCGGCAGTCCGCCGAATGTTTCAAAGGTTGCGCAGTTATTTCATTTGTTACAGAATTATTACGTCCAGAAAACACTATATCATGGGCCCGGGCATTTGTCAACCGCCAAACGGCCCCAATTCCGCTCAAAGCGACATTTTTTTATGACTTTTCTGTGACAGTCTGTCAAAAAAAGATACGGAGATTTTAAGAAAGGTTAAACGTCTTCGGCATACGGACATCCGATGCCGGATCAGGCCCTTCCCGCTTCCGAAAGGAACCATGCCTGCACGGAGGCCACCGCGTTGGCGCCGTCCGCCGCGGCGGTCACGATCTGGCGCATAGCCTTGGTCCGCACATCCCCCGCCGCAAAGACCCCGGACACGTTCGTCACGCAGTCCTCTCCGGCCTTCAGATATCCGGCCGCGTCGGTCTCCACCAGACCGGAGAAAGCGCCGCTTTCCGGAACGATCCCCACAGCGATGAACACGCCGTCCGCCGCCAGATGCCGGGACATCCCCGTGAGGCTGTCCCGCAGCAGAACGCCCTCTACCCGCTGCCCGCCGAAGATCTCTTCCACCGTGCTGTTCCAGACCATTTCCACGTTGGGGAGGGAAAACAGGCGCTCCTGCAGGCTTCCTGCGGCCCGCAGCGCATCCCGCCTGTGGATCACATACACCTTTTCACAGAGCCGCGCCAGGAATATGGCGTCCTCCGCGGCCACATCGCCGCCGCCCACCACGGCCGCGGTCTTTCCTCTATAGAAAGCGCCGTCGCAGGTGGCGCAGTAGGAGATGCCCCGTCCCGCGAGCCGCTCTTCTCCCGGCGCGCCCAGCTTCCGGTGGGACGCCCCGGTAGCGATGATGACCGCCCGGCCCTCATAATCCCCTGCCGACGTGTGCACCAGCCTGCAGGCCGGACCGTCCGTCAGGCCGGTCACGTCCGCCTCCGCGAACACCGCCCCGGCGCTCTCCGCGTGCTCCCGGAACTTCATCCCCAGATCGAAGCCGTTGATGCCCGGCAGCCCGGGATAATTATCCACCTCCCAGGTGTTGAGCACCTGGCCGCCGCTCATGGGCTGCTTCTCCAGCACCAGCGTGTCAAAACCGGCCCGCCTGCCGTATATGGCCGCGCTCAGCCCCGCCGGTCCCGAACCGATCACGATCAGATCATACATTTTCAACTCCCGCCTTTCTCCTTCTTTTATCCCTGTGCCGTGACAGGCTCATCATTCTATGATATAATGGCCGTACAGCCGCTGTACGGCGCGCCGCCGGACTATAAGATACGCCGGGGGCTCCTGCCCGAAGGACATGAGCATGGCCGCGTACAGTACAGTATGCCACAGGAAAGGACTTCAAAAACATGCGAAAAAAAACAGCCCTGATCACCGGGGCTTCCAGAGGGATCGGACGGGCCATCGCCGCCGCCTACGCGGAGGACGGCTTCGACCTGATCCTGACATGCCGACATTCCGAAGAGGCGCTGCGCGCCCTTTGCGCCGAGCTGTCCGAAACCTTTTCCGTAAGCGCGGTCCCCTTCGTGGGGGACATGGGCGACTGGGACACCATGACGCGGCTGTTCGACAACATTTCCTCGCTGGATGTGCTGGTCAACAACGCGGGCGTCTCCCACATCGGCCTTCTGTCGGACATGACCCCCGGCCAGTGGCGGGATCTCATGTCCACCAACCTGGACGCCTGCTTCTACGCCTGCAGGCTCGCCGTCCCGCTGATGGTGCACCAAAAAAGCGGCCGCATCATCAACATTTCCTCCATATGGGGCAATACCGGCGCTTCCATGGAGGCCGCCTATTCCGCCTCCAAGGGCGCTATCAACAGCCTGACCAAAGCACTGGCCAAGGAGCTGGCCCCCAGCGGTATCGCCGTCAACGCCATCGCCTGCGGCGTCATCGATACGGACATGAACCGCTGTTTCTCAGAGGAGGAAATGCGCGCCCTCATCGAAGAGATCCCCGCGGACCGGCTGGGCACCCCCGAAGAAGTGGCCGCGCTGGCGCTCCAGCTCACCCGCTCGCCCGTCTACATGACCGGGCAGATCCTCACCATCGACGGCGGCCTCACATAACGGCTGACGATCCTCTCCGACGTCTCGGCAGGACAGCGCCCTGCCGAAGCGCCGCCATCCGTCCTTTACCGCCTGCTGATCCCCTTGGGGAAAGGTTTGTTCTTCTTTTTCGCATCCAGCATTCGCTTCCGGGTCAGGAATTTATTCAGAAAATACGCGATGTAGCCGGTCTGCATATAATTGATCTCCATGCCCCAGCCGATCTGTCCGTAGAACACCAGCTCGGACACCGCATAGAGTACGATGTAGGCGATGGGAATATAAATGCCGTATTTCGGGAACCGGTTCGACTGCCAGCCGACCACGGCGATGAACACCTGATTGACGATCAGCATCAGCATGACCAGCCCGTTGGCCCGGACGGTCTCCGACATCTGATTCAATATAAGCGGCGCGATAAAGAACAGCACCGCGGCCGCCGCGGTGAAGCACGCCAGCCGGATCGCCTTCTCCTGGTTCTGCTTCTTCACCTGCTCCGGATCCGGTCCCTTTTTCACGGGATCTCCCATATTCGGTATCTTCGGCCTGTCCGCCATATCCTGATCTCCTTCCGTTTTCCATGCCTTTCCGGCATGAAATCTTATGCAGGACCGCCCGGCCTCCGATACGGCCCAAACGCTTTCCCAAACGTTTCCCGCTGCCCGCCGCGCTCGTCCGGCCCCGCTCTTCCTCAGTATACCGCTTTGCGCCCCATTTTTCAAGCATTCCTGCACACAGACCGACAGAATGCGCGCCGCACGGGGAATCGTCTCACTACGGCCGCCCGTCAGGGTATGCCTTCGGCCCCCAGCGCTGCCCGCCGCCTGTGTGCATTCCATTTTCCCGGACCGTTAGAAAAACGCCGGCCCTTAGCGAAGCGAGCCCTTTGGGCGAAGCTGAGCTTAGTGCCGCTGCGTTTTTCTCCGAGCGCGAGCGTGTCCGGAAAAGGAATGCACACAGGCGGCGGGCAGCGCTGGGGGCCGAAGGCATACCCTGACGGGCTGCAACGGGACGGTACGCACTGCGGGACGGCGGCATCCGTTCGATTGACAGGGGGCCGGAATTCTGATACGCTGGGAAAGGGACGCCGGATGCGTCCCCGCAGGAGTGAACGTTTTGCAGGATTCCAAAGAATTACAGGCAAAAAAGTACGAAATACTGAAAACCGTCTACGGATATGACGCCTTCCGGGAGGGGCAGGAGGAGCTGATCGACTGTCTGCTCTCCGGACAGGATGTGTGCGGCATCATGCCCACCGGCGCGGGAAAATCGATCTGCTATCAGATCCCCGCGCTTCTGCTGCCGTCCGTCACGCTGGTGATCTCGCCGCTGATCTCCCTGATGAAGGATCAGGTGCGGGCCCTGAACCAGATGGGCATACACGCCGCTTATCTAAACAGCTCCCTCACCTACGCCCAATACCGGAAAGCGCTGGCCTATGCCGGGGAGGGCCGGTACAAGATCATCTATGTCGCGCCCGAGCGGCTTCTGACGGAGGATTTTCTGGCTTTTGCCGTGAACGCTTCCATTTCCCTGATCGCAGTGGACGAGGCGCACTGCGTCTCCCAGTGGGGACAGGATTTCCGCCCCAGCTATCTGAAGATCCCCGATTTCGTTCAGGCGCTTCCCAGACGGCCCGTGATGGCGGCCTTTACCGCCACGGCCACCCGGGAGGTGAAGGAGGACATCGTGCGCATGCTGCGCCTGTCGTCCCCGCACATGACGGTCACCGGCTTCGACCGGAAAAACCTCTATTTTGAGGTGCGGCACGACAGAGACAAATATAAGGGCATCTCAGAATATCTGCGTTCCCACCCGAACGATTCCGGCATCATCTACTGCGCTACCCGCAAGACCGTAGAGGAGGTCTGCGACAGGCTGCTGGCGGACGGCTTTGCGGCCACCCGCTATCATGCCGGGCTTTCGGACGCGGAACGGCGGGCCAATCAGGAGGCCTTTACCTACGATACGGCTCCCGTCATGGTGGCCACCAACGCCTTCGGCATGGGCATCGACAAATCCAACGTGCGGTTTGTCCTGCATTACAATATGCCCAAGAACATGGAGAGCTATTACCAGGAGGCGGGCAGGGCCGGACGGGACGGCGCGAAGGCGGACTGCATCCTTTTCTACAGCGGCCAGGACGTGGTCACGAACCAGTTTTTCATCGAAGCGGACCGGGAAAACGGCGAGCTGGACGAGGCTACGCTGGAGCTGGTGCGCGCCCGCGACCGGGAACGCCTGAAAAAGATGACTTTTTACTGCCACACCGCCGACTGCCTGCGCGATTACATGCTGCGCTACTTCGGGGAATACGGTTCCAATTACTGCGGCGCCTGCTCCAACTGTCTGCATTCCTTTGAGACGGTGGATATCACACAGATCGCCCGGGCGATGCTGGGCTGTGCCGTCACCAGCGGCATGCGCTACGGAGTCAACGTCCTTCTGGACACCCTGCGGGGCAGCAAAAACGAAAAGATCCTGCGCTTAGGGATGGATCGAAACCCCTACTACGGCTCCCAGGAAACCCAAAGCGTGGTCTTTCTGCGCCAGGTGCTGAACCAGCTCGTCCTTCAGGAATATCTGACCGTCACGGACGACCGCTACCCAATCGTCCGGGTGACGCAAAAAGGATGGGAATTCTATGAACCGGCGGACGGCTTCTCCCCGGTCCTCACCATGAAGGCCGCAAAAAAGAGGGAACCGGCAGCGGCCGCGCAGGGCTCCGCCGACGGCAGAGGGCGGAGGCGCACGGCCTCCCGGTCCGGACAGGATCAGGCGCCGTCCTCTCCTTTCGAAGCGCTGCGCAGGCTCCGAACACAGATCGCCCGGGAGCAGCACATCCCGCCCTATCTCGTTTTTTCCGACAAGACGCTGGAAGCGATGTGCGTCATGCTGCCGCAGACCAAAGAAGAAATGCTGGATGTCCACGGAGTGGGCGAGCTCAAATATCAGAAATACGGGGAGCCGTTTCTGGCCCTCTGCAAAGAACTGGCCGGGGAAGATGATCTCTCATGATCCCCGGCCTTTTTGCTCCGTTCAGAAGCTCCTCAGCTCATCGTCGTCCCCGGCGGTCTTGTCGATGGAGCGGATCAGCACCCAATAGCCGTTCCCGCCGCCGACATCCACAAACACCCGCTCCCCGGCCTTTTTGCCCAGCAGGGCACGGCCCAGCGGCGATTCGGTGGAGATTAGGCCCTGCAGCGAATTCTGGCGCACCGTGGTGACGATCTTGTAGGTCTCCGTCTCGTCGTCCTCCTCGAAATACACCTCCACCCGGTTGTTCATACCCACCTCATCTGCGGCGGAATCGTCCGAAACCACCTCCGCGGTTTTGATCATCTTCTCCAGATACCGGATCCGGCTCTCGTTCTTGTTCTTAAAGCGTTTGGCGGCATAATATTCGAAATTCTCCGACAGATCGCCCTGGGCCCTGGCCTCCTTCACATCCTCCAGCGCGTTTTTGCGCACCACCAGCTTCCGGTATTCGATCTCTTCCTCCATCTTTTTGATATCGCTTTTTGTCAGTTGATTGTGCATGACCTTCGCATTCCCCTCCGGTTCTCAGTTTTCCGGTATGAAACCTTCAAAAATAAAATAATCGAAATAGCGGCGGCATTTCTCCAGCTCGGCCTGACTTGTCACCGTCCAGGCCACACTGGGACAGCCGTACAGCTTCCGGCAGATATTCATCGACAGGGCACGCATGGAATGCCAGTCATAGGCGATGAAATCCGGCCGGGTCATAAAATTCTCCAGAAGGTGCGTGGCCGCCAGACGGTCCGGAGCCCAGGTCCCGACGTTCTTCTGATAGTTCATGGAAAGCTGCCCCCTGCAGACAGAAGGCCGGTTCTCCTTATACCAGCGCAGGACGGCCGGATGAAAGGACTCCACGCAGTAACAGCCTTCATAGACGTCCAGAAGCGCCTGCGCTTTTTCGCAGATCCGGCTCCCCTCTTTATATTTCAGCTCCACGATCAGCGGCACGCGCCCGTCCACCAGCGCGAGCACGTCGGAAAACAGCGGGATGTGCTGACTGCTGCCGTACACCGGAAACTGCTGCAGCTCCTCATAGGTAAAACTGTCGATCGCCCCGGCAACGCCGCAGAGCCGATCCAGATCGAAATCGTGCGCCACCACCACCTGGCCGTCCCGGGTGAGCTGCACATCCAGCTCCATGCCGTAACCGGCCTCCGCCGCCTTCGCAAAGGCCGCCAGCGTGTTCTCCGGCGCATCCGACCCGTTGTCGTGCAGGCCCCTGTGGGCATAATAGACCTTCGGCATCCGCTCCGGCCGCCCGGACAGCCTGGGCGAGATCGCAAACAAATACGCTCCGGCCGCACCTGCGGCCGCAAACAATCCTTTTCCATTCATCTTCTGCGCTCCTCCTTTTCTTTCTTAACCATCGATCCGTCCTGCGGTGCGCCCGTCTCCGGCCGCCCGCCCTGCGGCATCCGATCCGCAGGATCCGTAAGACCCGATCCTGCCTCCTGTGCATCCTTCCATCGCTCAGCCCTGCCGTCCCCAGATCTCCCCGGCCTTGAAGCCCAGGATCATCAGCTCCAGCATCTGCGCATCGTACTGCCTGTATTTCAAAAAATAATACAGCGTATCCAGATAATTCAAAAAAGGCTTTTTATCCTCCTGCTTCAGCACCAGATTCTTATGGCCCTTGATCAGGAACGCGGAGATGCGGGAAAAGACGAATTTCTCGTTCACAAAGGACAGGACATCGTCCTGCTGCCCCTCCCGGATCACCTGAAGCGGCTTGCGCCGCAGCAGCCAATAGCTCTCGTAGGCCACGACCTTGATCTCATTGATATGGTGGATGTGATGAAACAGCTTCAGCCTGGATACGTCCGAAAAATAATCCAGCACCGCATGCATGAGGAGCACCTCGTCCACCCGGACGGCCTCCGCGATCCCGAGATCGTGCAGGAATTCCTCGCACTCCCTGTTCAGGAACGCATACCGGCTGCGGATGACCTCTTCTCCGAATTCCGCCAGCAGGGAATCGTAATTCATATAGACGCTTTCAATATTCTTCATGTCCGGACTCCCCTTTCAGATTCAGGATCTCAAATCCCAGCTTTGTCTTCAGAAAATTGCAGTAATCGTCCATGCCCCGGTCCTCCACCGTGCCGTACCGGGTCTGGGAACGGTCGCCCAGAAGATGCTGCTTGATGCGGCCCGCCCGGGCCATGGCGATCATCCGGTCCGCCCGTTCAAAATCCTCCGGGGAGATCCCCGCAAAAAAATGATGTTCCATAGCGCACTCCGTTCTGCCGCCCTTTTGCGGACGGTATAGCTCTCCTTCTTATTTGGAAATGATGGACCGGATCGCGTCCTGTGCCGTGCTGATCTCGTCCGGCTCCACCCGCGTCACATGCTTTCTGCGCGGCTCATACGCGCTGTGGGCGTCGATATCCACCATGCTTTTTTTGCTCAGGAACGCGTCCCCCGGCACATTCTGCAACCTACGGTAAAAGGACGCCATTTCATCCCCCATGCCCGCCAGCCGGTTCAGAAGCTCCGAAAACTCCGTCAGCATCGGATCCTGTTTCTTATACGGATAGAGGATATGGTGGTCGATCTCTCCCCAGCCCTCCTCAAACAGAGTCCGGACCTGAATTTCCAGATAGGCCCCCTGATATCTTACCACATAATGGACCGAACGGTAATACTTCTGATCGTAAATATGATCGCTGGAGATCCAGTCCGCGTAAATATCGCTGTAATCGCCCTGCCGCATGTGGACCTTGGGGGCCTCCGTCATATAGCGGTCCCGGCCCTCCTCCGGCTGTGCCAGACAGTCCCGCACATACCAGTCCTCCCGGTTCGCAAAGTGGGACAGCAGATATTTGTGAAAGACCACCCAATCCTCTCGGTAAAGCAGGATCCCGCGAAATCCGATGACATCCGTCACGAAGTTCAGATAGTTCTCTTTGTTCAGCAGCCTGTATTTCTGATAGTTCTCGATCCGCCTGCGGATGATCTTTTCCACCAGATGCTCCGGCGTCTTGATCCGGGTGCGGTATGTGTGAAGTCCCGTCTGCGTCTCCCGGTCCTCGATGAACTCGTGCACGAACCGGTCCCGGATCTCATAGAACGCATCCAGGCGTCCTGCGTAGTCCTCCGCGATCTCGCACAGCTCCTGCCAGGAGAGATCCGCCTCCCGAAACTGCTCCTCCGTCAGCGCGTATTTTTTTAAGAAGATTTCCTTTTCCAAAAACATGATCTGCCTTTCTTCGCCCAGGTGTTCGGTCTGCCCTGCAGGCCGCTTTCTGCCGTCCGGGCATCCGGTCTGCCGTCTGCGCCTCTCAGCTGTCCGGGCATCCGATCTGCCGTCCGCGTCTCTCGGCCGTCCGGACGTCCGGCGTGCTGCCGGACCCTCTCAGCCGTCCACGCTGCGCCTGCCCAGCCGCACCTCTTCCATCCACTCCGCCAGCTCCGCGGACAGATGATCGAACAGGTAATTTTTCTCCCTGCTCCGCTTTTTCTCCCAGACCTCCCGCATCTGCTCCCGGGCGCTCTGTATTTCCGCCAGAAGCTCCGCCGCGGACATGCGCCTGGCGCCCTGGCCGTAGATGATCACCTGCTCCAGCGCGTCGGAAGTCGCCACCGTCACCTGATATTTCCGCCCGATGCGGTGCACCGTCTTTTCGATATACTGATCCTCGGTCTCCGCTTCCTTCGTGAAGACCACATAAATGTTGTGATACTTCGACACGCTGCCCTGGCCGCCCTCCACGCGGTAGGCGTCAAATACCAGGATCACCGTGCAGCCCATAAAGCCCTGATAATCCGAAAGGATATCCATGAGCTGATGCCGGGCGCTTTCGATATTGGCTCTGGAGAGCTCCCGCAGCTTCTCCCAGGCGAAGATGATATTGTACCCGTCCACCAGCAGAAATTCGTCCTGACCGGCGGCGCCTTTTTTCGAAAAGAACGGTTGGGAGCCGCTCAAGGAGCGCTGCGCATCCGCTGCTGTCCCCGCGTTGCCCGATCGTGACGCACCCGCAGCATTCCCCGCGCCGCCCGACTGTGACGGACCCGCGGCATTCCCCGCGCCGTCCGGCTGCGCTGCGCCGCCTGCGCCCTTTCCTGCTCCGTCTGAATAGGATGCTCCCGCGCCTTTGCCCCGCCGCCCGGCTGTGGGCTCCATCAGGCGCTTTTTCTTATATCCGGCCCGTTCCTGGCCCGCCGTCCCGTAGGTGCGGGTGAAAATGGCCTCCAGCTCCTCGTCCGTCACGCCTGCCGGAAGGGAAGTCCGGGGTCCGCCGGAACCTGCCCCGGCAGGACCTGACCCGGCGAAATCTGTCCCTTCGTCCGCCTGCGCCGTATCGGCCGCACCTTCCGCCTGCAGACAGCTTTCCAGATGCATGTAGCGCTCCACCTGATCCCAGGGCACCACGAAGCCCGCGCCGTGGGCGCAGAACACGGAACCGGTGGGATTTTCCAGATCCGCCTCCGGATCATAGGCAAAGCGGTCGATCACCTCCTGCGCGTTGTGACAGGGCTCATAGCCCTTCAGCGTGCAGGAAAGCCTGCCGCGGCCCTTCGTGTAGGCGGTCACTTCCCGCTGATAGCCCGTCATCTCCGACACCGGCGCGCTGCCGGTCAGCACGGCGAACTCTCCCTCCTGCTCCGGGACCGAGAATTTCCCCTGCCGCAGCTGAATATCGTTCATGGCCCGGCCCAGATTTTCCGCGGGCACCTCCAGCCGAAAGGCATAGACCGGCTCCAGCAGCACGCAGTGTGCCTTCCGAAGTCCCTGCCGCAGCGCCCGGTAAGTGGCCTGCCGGAAATCGCCGCCCTCCGTATGCTTGATATGGGCCCGACCGGCCACCAGAGAGATCCTCATATCGGTGATCTCCCCGCCCACCAGCACGCCCTTATGTTTCTTCTCCTCCAGATGGGTCAGGACCAGCCGCTGCCAGTTCCGGTCCAGCACGTCCTCGCTGCAGGCGGCGGCAAACTGCAGTCCGCTGCCCGGCTCGCCGGGCTCCAGAAGCAGATGCACCTCCGCGTAGTGCCGCAGCGGTTCGAAATGGCCCACGCCCTCCACCGGGGCGGCGACCGTCTCTTTATAGACGATGCTGCCGTCGGCGAACGCCGCCCGGATGCCGAACCGTTCCCGGATCTGCCCGGTGAGCACCTCCGTCTGCACCTCGCCCATGACCTGCGCGTGGATCTCTCCCGTTTCCTCCTGCCAGAGTATGGACAGCTCCGGCTCTTCCTCCTCCAGCTCCTTCAGCTTCAGAAACAGCGCATGCGGATCGCACTTGACATCGTCCTCCGTCGGGACCACCCGGTAAGTCAGCACCGGCTCCAGAAGCGGCAGGACGGACGCCGTCTCATGGCCCAGCCCCTGTCCCGCAAAGGTATGGGACAGCCCCGTCACCGCGCAGACCGTGCCCGGCAGCGCCTCCTGGACCGTCTTGTACCCGGCGCCGGAATACAGGCGCAGCTGATCCGCCTTTTCTTCCCAGACATCCGCTTCCTCCATCCCATCCCGACGGTTGGTCAGCGGCATCTTCACCCGCAGACTGCCGCCCGTCACCTTCAGATGGGTCAGACGGTTCCCCTGGGCGTCCCTGGTGATCTTAAAGACCCTGGCGCCGAACGCCTGCGGATAAAGGGGCGGCCGCAGGAAACGGTGAAGCCCGGACAGCAGCTCCTCCACGCCGAAGCCCTTCAGGGCGGAGCCGAAAAAGCAGGGAAAGATCTTTCGCTCCCCGATCAGCTCCCGGATCTCCTCTTCTCCGATCCGGCCGCCGTCCAGATAACGCTCCAGCAGCGCGTCGTCACAGACCGCCGCGTTTTCCCAGAAATCCTCCGGATACGGGACCGGAACGAACCCCGTCCTGTCCGCCGGGCCCGCGGCGCCCTCTTTTGTCACCACGGAAAAGGCTGTACACCGGCCGTCCAGCCTGGCCTGCAGCTCCCCCATCAGCTTCGCCGGATCCGTCCCCGGCTGATCCATCTTGTTGATGAACAGAAAGGTGGGGATCTCATACCTGGCCAGCAGCCGCCACAGCGTCTCCACATGCCCCTGTACGCCGTCCGCGCCGCTGATGAGCAGCACCGCGCAGTCCAGCACCTGCAGCGTTCGCTCCATCTCCGCGGAAAAGTCCACATGCCCCGGCGTATCCAGCAGGGTCACCTCCCACTCGCCCAGCGAAAGGCATGCCTGCTTGGAAAAGACCGTGATCCCCCGGGCCTTTTCCACGGCCTCCGTATCCAGGAACGCGTCCTGATGGTCCACCCGCCCCAGCCTGCGGATGCTGCCCGTCCGGTACAGAAGCTGCTCCGCCAGCGTGGTCTTTCCGGCGTCCACATGGGCCAGCAGACCGACACATATATGATTGGATGGTTTTCTTTCGGATCCCGAAGCCATCAGAATATCCTTTCCCGACAGATTCCGCCATTGCCTGACGCGGACACGGAACGCGCGGACCGCATTTTCCGTGATCCCCTAAGAATGATACCATGTTGCGGGAAACTCAACAATCCTGTTTCTCAAGCTTTTTCCAAAAAGTTATGAAAGGTTTGTGCCGTGATCGGATAGCTGGCCAAACCTTAAACAGACAGGCTTTTCACCTGTCAGGTTGATCGCTCTTTGCCGGGCGCACAGCGGGAATTCATTTAATCCAACAGTTTGCTTCTTAATTTATGTATTTCTATTTCAGAAACTCCCTTCAACAGCAGATAGTTTTCAACAGTTTTATACTTTTCTCTTAAGTATTTTAACGTATTCGCTATATATTCAGTATTCAAATACAATAAATGATCAGGGAGAATGCCTTTCGCTGTTTGAATCATCTCATACAGATAAATGTTTGATATTTCGTAATCTGCATATATATCAACATCCGATACCCCTGCCAACAAAAGCAATAATGCAGAAATGACTCCCGTTCTGTCTTTACCCTCCTGGCAATGAAATAATATACCTCCGGCAGAGTTTGCCATCGTTCCAAAAATATCTGCAATGGCTTTATCATTCTCAAGCATGCGACAGTAGTTCTCAATAACGTCATTCTCTGAATTCGGGACTTTGGCATTGATGGATAAAGGATAGTTACAGCAAGTAAATCTGCTGTCAGATACAAAGGCATTAGGGCTCATGTCGGCAATTTTTTCATTCCTCAGATCGATAACCGTTCTTATATTATGCCTTATCAAAAATTCTTTCACATCATCATTTACAATAAGCGGAGCATCGCTGCGAATAAATCTTTGCGGTTTAACACTGTTCTTGCCTGCCGTTGGCGTATATCCCAAATCCCTTGTATTAAAGGTATGATCCCAGTTATATCGCTGCATTGTATTATCCTCTGAAACGTCGGCTTCTCTTTGAGTATATCAAAAACACCCCATGTTTTCAACCGAGCAAATGCAACTGACTTTTTTCAGCGGGATCAAACGCAGCGCGTTTTACTGCCATTGCCATGAAAACTTTTATATGCTGGCCTACATCGATAAGATGCTGGGCATCATGCGCTTGAACTCTTTTTCGTTTTTTGATAGTATATGGTGCAGAATGAAAAAATCAGCGGGAGAGGGAGGAAGATTCTGAATGAAAAACACGGAAGAACTGATTCAGCAGATTAAGGAACAGAAGATAAACGCCCTGTCCTTTCTGGAGCAGCGGGAATACAGCTGTCCGTCTGTTTCCATTTATCTGAACGACCTGCTGGCGGAGCACCGGATGGAGACGAAGGATGCGATCCGCAGCCTGGGGCTGGAGCGGACCTACGGCTATCAGCTGTTCAACGGCACGCGGAAGCCGACGAGGACGCTGCTGATCCGGCTGGCGATCCTGCTGGGGCTGGGACTGGAGGAGACGAACCGCCTGCTGAAGATCGGCAGGAAGGAGATCCTCTACCCACGCATCCGCGAGGACGCGGCGGCGATCTTCGCTATTGAGAAGCGGCTGCCGCTTTCGCAGTTTGACGAGCTGATGGAAAGGCTGTGAGGAAGATGGAACAACAGATCGGATATGGCGATTGGGACAGTCTTTACCGCGTGCAAAGATGCTTAAAAAAGACGCCGAAAAGAAAGACCTGCCTTCTGGAACGGCGGACGGACGGCGCGCGCTTTGTGCTGAAGCGGGGACGCGGGGAACAGGCCATACTTCTGGAGAAGGAATATGAGTTCCTGCGCGGGCAGGCGGAATTTGGCACCGTGGAGTTTCAAAAGAATAGTGAGGAAGGATGTCTGCTGCGGGATTACGTCGAGGGCGCGACGCTCGGGGAACTGATCGAACGCGAGGGCCCGCTGGATGCCTGTGAGACCGCCCGGCTGGGGATCCGGATCTGCCGGAAGGCGGCCGTGTTCCACCATCAGACGCCGCCGGTGATCCACCGGGACTTAAAGCCGGAAAATATCGTGGTCACCGGAACCGGGAGAATCCGCCTGATCGATTTTGAGTCCGCGAGGCAGTATAAGCCGGGGCAGGAAACAGATACGGTGCGCCTCGGCACCCGCGGCTATGCGGCGCCGGAGCAGTTCGGTTATGGGCAGACGGATCAGCGGACGGATATCTACGCGCTCGGGAAAGTGCTTCTCTATATGGCGGCCGGAAGCTGTGACGGGGAGGACATGCCGCTTTTGCAGACGAAGGAGCAAAAGCATCTGAAGAAAGTGATCGAACGCTGCTGTGCCTACGACCCGGCCGGGCGCTATGCGGATGTGGAGCATCTGGAGAAGGATCTGCAGAGAATCGCACGGGATCAGGGGCGGACATGGGATGCAGGCCGCGTGTGCATTGCGCTCCTGCTGGGAGTCTTCTGCCTGCTGGCCGTGCGGCTCGGGCTGGAGAACCACAGGCTGCGCCTGGAGCTGGCGGCGCAGAGTGAGGCGGTCGAACCGGTGGACTGGAACCCGTATACGTATCAGGAGGACGTGGACGCGATCGTGGATCGGATGTGGGCGGAGGATTACGGCGGTCTTGCAGAGCGCTGCGAGGAGCTGGTGCGAAAGCTGAGCGAGAATGAGGCGCTTGCCCCGGTCGAGACGATCGATACGCAGGGACTGGAGGGGGAGGAGCTGTCCGCCTATCAGTCGAGTCGGGAAGGATATGAGTTCGTCGCCGACTGCCTGGCCTACGCGGATGGGCTGCCGTTGAAGCGTCTGGGAAGCTATGCGGACTGTGCAAAAGAAATCTCCCGGCGGATCCGGCGCGATATCGAGTATTCGTGGACGGAGGAGGACGGAACCGTGCGCCACGGGGAACTCTACATTTATACGGTGGAGGGCGACGAAAGAAATATGGACGGCTGCCTGATCTCGATTCTGTCGTGCCTCAACTGGGCGCTGGAGCAGAATCTGCCATAAGTGTGCAGACCTGCACACCGATTTTCTGCCGTTTTCTGTTAAAATAAAATTATCTGTGGGTATCGTCCGCCGACCGGCGGAGCTGTCCGCAGAAATAGGATCAGAAAACGGAGGAATGAACATGAAGAAACTGACGATACTGCTGATGCTCTGCATGGGAATGGCGCTGCTTGCCGGATGCGGAGGGACGAAAAAGGAAACTGCCGCGCCGGAGGCCTCCCAGAGCGGGGAAGAAGCCGCCGGGGATGGGGAGACGTCCGAAGAGCTGCAGGAGTATGCGGCCGATGGCGTGGGAACCTATTATCTGCCTGCGGGCTGGGAGATGGATGTTGGCTCCGTTGAGGAACCGCTTCCTCAGACTTACGTCGATTTTACAAACGGCGATCTCCATATCCGCGGCGTCCGCTTCGGCATGGATGCCTATGAGGCGGCCGGAGTGCCTCTGCCCGCGGACGTAGAGGAATATTCGCAGAGAGACGGCGTGCGCCGGGGCCTGCCGGATGGCGCGGAGTTTGCCTATGACGATTTCGGCAACTACTATACGGAGTACGTCGAGGAGGGCACGGTGACCTACCATGTGCTGCTGAAAGGCGAGGAGAGCATGGGCGACGTCGTACTTACCTACCCGGAGGGAAGCGAAGTGCCGGACGGCATCTACGAGTGGATCAGCAAGACGGTGCTGGAGTGACGGGTATCTTTCCTACGGCGGGATCCCCGCGCGGCGCACCGTTACTGTCCATGACAGTCGGCCCGTTCTCCGGGAACGGTCAGCGCTGCGGATCCCGCCGCTGTACTGCAGGATCGGCTGATGCAGGAAGCTCCTGCACCCGATGACGTTCCGGCCGCCGGAAACGGGAGCCGGAACGGAAATGATTTACGTCACATGTCTTTGAGGATCTCTTTTGTCTCCGGGAAAATGACCGTAACTGTCGTCCCTTCCCCCTCAGCGCTCTGCAGCTCTATTTTGGCATGATGCAGTCTTGCGGCGTGCTTGACGATAGACAGGCCCAGCCCCGTGCCGCCAAGCTCCTTTGACCGGCTCTTGTCCACCCGGTAGAACCGCTCGAAAATGCGCTCCTGATGCTCCGGCGGAATGCCGATCCCCGTATCGGCCACAGAGAGGATCACGCCGCCGTCTTCCGCTTTTACGGTCACGGCGACCGTTCCGTTCGGACGGTTGTACTTGACGGCGTTGTCGCAGAGATTCAGCACGATACTCTGCAGCAGCTGCGGAACGCCGTTCACGACCGCAGGTTCTCCGGCAAGGCTCACGGTCACATGCGCGCCCTCCGCCTCGGCCTGCAGGGATTTCACGGTTTCGTCCGCCAGGACAAAAAGATCGACATCCTCCCGCTTCATATCGTCCGCGCCCTCATCCAGGCGGGAAAGACGGATGATATCCTCTACCAGCCGGATCATTCGCTGGGCCTCCCCCTGGATCCGGGTATAGAATCCCATACGGTCCTCTTCCCTGACGATGCCGTTGGACAGAAGCTCCGCCGAACCGGCGATGATCTGCAGCGGCGTTTTCAGCTCGTGGGAGACATTCGCCGTGAACTCCCGGCGCATCTGCTCTGCCCGCTCTTTTTCCGTCACGTCCAGCACAAGAAGCACCGCGCCGCTGACGGTTCCGTCCTCCGACACGGGGCTGACGCCCAGTTGATATTTTCTGCCTTTTAGGCCGATCATTTTTTCCGCCCGGACGCCCTTTTCCGCTTCCGAAAGGAGATCGGATATTTCAATGCTCCGATTGACAGACAGCATATGCCGCCCGATACAGGCGCGCGTGGTATCGAACAGCCGCGCCGCGGCATGGTTGATGCTGAGGACCGTCCCCTTTGTATTGAGGACGACGATCCCCTCCGCCATATTTTCCGTGACGGCCTCAAATTCCTCCTGCTTTTTCCTGAGTCTGTCGGCCTGAAGCCTGATCTGCTGCTGCTGAGCGTCGATCCGGCGCAGAAGCGGCGACAGTTCATCATAACCTTCGTTGTTCAGCGGATCGTCCAGATTCAGACGGTTCAGGGGCTCCGTAATATGTCCGGAAAGCCGGTAGGCCAAAAAGAACGAAAATGCCGCGGCAAAAACGATGATGACAGCAATGGGCTGCAGCATTCCGAACAGCAGTGTCAGCAGCGTATTCTGCGCGACGGAAAGGCGCACCACGGTTCCGTCCATCAGACGCATGGCGCTGTACAGGGTGCGCTCCATCAGGGTGGCGGAATAGCGCGCGCTCTCCCCATATCCGGCCTCCATGGCTTCCCGGATCTCCTGCCGTTCCAGATGGTTTTCCATTTCAGCGGTTGAGGCTTCGCTGTCAAAAAGCACGTCGCCGTCCGCATCGATCCATGTAATGCGGTATCCCCTGGTATCCAGTCCTTCAAAATAGTCCGCTCCGGCGTTTTCAACGCCCTGCGCCGCCAGCGCGGTCTGCGTCCTCAGCTGATTTCGCTGGACATTTCCGAAATAATCGTACAGCACACAGAGAAAAAGCGCCGCGGACGCGAGGAAAACCGCGATCGCCGCAAGACAGATCGATCTGAAAATCCGCTTTGTCATTTTCCCGCCTCCAAACGATAACCGACGCCGCGAACGGTCTTAATATGCGCGCCGCACGGACCCAGCTTTGTACGCAGCGTTCCCACATGCACGTCCACGGTGCGCGTCTCGCTCGCATATTCGTCACCCCAGACGGTGGCGCGGAGCTGATCCCGCGTGAACGCCTTTCCGGGATTTTCCATGAATTTGCGCAGCAGCTCGTATTCCTTAAAGGTGAGCTCTACGCGTTTTCCGTCCGACAGCACGATATGCTGTACCGTATCCATCTGGATTCCGCCGAGGCGGAGCAGCTCACGTTCCTCCGGCGGGCGCGTGCGTCTCAAGAGCGCCTTTACCCGCGACACCAGCTCCATCATTCCAAAGGGCTTGGCCAGATAGTCGTCGGCCCCAAGGTCAAGGCCGATCACCTTGTCATATTCCGTTCCCTTTGCCGTGGCCATGATGACCGGCACCGTGCGGCCCTCCGCCCGCAGCCTTTTCAGGATACAGATGCCGTCCTCACCGGGGAGCATGATATCCAGAAGGACCAGCTCCGGCTCGCTTACGGCAAGCGCCTTCCAAAACGATCCGCCGTCCGGAAAGCCTTTTGCCTCAAAGCCCGCGGCATTTAAGGTATATATCATCAGATCACGGATCCCGCTGTCATCCTCCACGCAAAAGATCATGGCAGACACTCCCTTCCCTGCGGTCATTATTCCTATCCTGCCGGACATGGAGCCTCCGGCGGATTTTATGCGCCTGTCGGCGCGGTATCATGACCTCATGGTCATTATACCCACTCTCCGTACCTTTTTCAATCGGCATCCTGCGGGGCGGCCTTCTCGCCGGTGACGGCGAACAGCACCCAACCGGCAATGTTCGCGGCATGATCTCCGATCCGCTCAAAATATTTCGCCACCATCAAAAGGTCAAGGGCATATTCTCCCTCGGTGGGATTCTGCGCGATCAGAGAGATCAGGCTGTTTTTGATCTCTATAAAATAATCGTCCACAATGTCGTCGGAAGCGATGACCGCTTCCGCTATGGCGGTATCCTGTTTTACAAAAGCGTCCACGCTGTCCGTCACCATCCGGATCGTCGCCTTCGCCATTTCCCGGATCTCTATATGCTCGGGAAGCGTCCTGCCATTCAAGAAAGGCAGGATTTCCGCGATATCCTCCGCCTGATCCCCGATCCGCTCCATATCCGTTACCATTTTTAACGCAGCGGATATCTGCCGCAGGTCTTTGGCCACCGGCTGCTGCTGCAGCAAAAGCCGCAGACAGACCGATTCGATCTGCCGCTCCTTTTCATCGATCTCATGATCCAGCGGCGCGATCTTCGCCGCCAGCGCATCGTCCTTCCTGATGAGAGCGGAAACCGCCAGGGAGATCACCTCCTCGCACAGCGCCCCCATCCTGATCAGCTCCTGACTGAGCCCGTTCAGCTGCTCGTGAAACCGTGTCCTCATCATCCAAACCTCCCCGTGATGTAGTCCTCCGTGCGCCTGTCCTCCGGTTGGGAGAACATTTTCTCCGTATCCCCGAACTCGATGAGCTCCCCCAGAAGGAAAAAGGCCGTTCTGTCCGAGATCCGTACCGCCTGCTGCATATTGTGCGTGACGATGACGATGGTATAGTCTTTTTTCAGCTCCATCGCCAGATCCTCGATCCTGGAGGTGGAGATCGGGTCCAGCGCCGAGGTGGACTCATCCATCAGCAGGACGTCCGGCTTTACCGCCAGGGCACGGGCAATGCAGAGCCTCTGCTGCTGTCCGCCGGAAAGCCCCAGCGCGTTCTTTTTCAGCCGATCCTTTACTTCGTCCCAGATCGCCGCGTCCCGCAGAGACCGCTCCACAATATCGTCCAGCTTCGCCTTCGCGCGGATCCCGTGGGTGCGCGGGCCGTAGGCCACGTTGTCGTAGATGGACATGGGGAAGGGGTTCGGCTTCTGGAAGACCATGCCGATATTCTTTCGAAGCTCCGTCACATCCCGGTCGGGCGCATAGATCTCCGCACCGCGATAGGTGAGCGACCCGGTCACCCTTACGCCCTCGATCAGATCGTTCATCCGGTTGATCGTCCGTAAGAACGTGGATTTTCCGCAGCCGGACGGCCCGATGAGCGCCGTGATATTGTGTTCGGGGATATCGAGGCAGATATCCTTCAGGGCGTGCGTTTCGCCGTAATAAAAATCAAGGTTTCTTGCGGAAAGGATCGTTTCAGCCATAGGTCAGCTCCTTCAGTTTCCTGCCAAGAAAACTCGCGGAAAAATTGATGATCACCGTGAGGATCAGCAGAATGGCCGCAATGGAAAAGGCGACCGCGAAATCCGCGTTTTCTTTGGCATAATGGTAAAGCGCGACCGTGAGGGTGGCGCCCGACGCGCCCGCCAGCCGGTCGATGGAAAAGCTCTGCATCGCCATACTCATCCCAGCGGTATACATCAGCACCGCGCTTTCTCCCACCACACGGCCCACGGCGAGGATACATCCCGTGACGATCCCGTCGATGGAGGACGGCAGCACGACCGTGCGGATCATATGCCATTTCCCGCTTCCGAGTCCCAGCGCGCCCTCCCGGTAGGAAACCGGCACCGTTTTCAGGCTCTCCTGCGTGGACCGTATGATGGTCGGCAAAATCATGATCGCCAGCGTCAGGGAACCGGCCAGCAAGGTCTTTTGCAGCTTCAGCGCCGTGCAGAAAAGAATGACGCCGACCAGCGCATAAATGATGGACGGGATTCCCGCCAGCGTCTCGGAGGCGAACTCGACCGCCGCCACAAACCGCCGGTTCCGGGCGTATTCGGTGAGATAGACCGCCGCCCCCACGCCCAGCGGAAGCGCGGCTGCCAGAGACACCAGGATCACAAAAACCGTATTTTTGATGGCCGGAAGAATGCCCACCGTTCCGTGAATGACGCTTTCCGCGGTGGACAAAAACCGCCAGCTGATCCCGCCGATGCCCCGGAAAAGAATATAGCCCGCGAGAAACAGGAGCAGTCCGGCCGTGACCGCCGCGCATCCGTACAGGAGGGTCCGGCCCACGATCTCATAGAGCTTTCGCCGCATGTCAGTTTTCCTTCTCTCTTTTCAGAATGAGGTTCAAAAAGGCGTTGATCAGCATGATGAAGAGGAACAGCACCAGTCCGATTGAAAACAGCGCCTGCCGCTGTAAGCTCCCGTCCTGGGAGTAGTTCAGCTCGATGGAAATGCCGGTGGTCAGGAAACGCACGGACCGGGTAAGAGCCGGCATATTGGCCACATTCCCAGCCACCATCATGATGGCCATGGCTTCCCCGACGGCCCGCCCGATCCCCAGCACCACTGCGGCCGCGATGCCGCTCTTTGCCGCGGGCGCGGAAACGCGGAAATACGTTTCCAGCTTTGTCGCGCCGAGCGCCAGGGATGCCTCCTCATATTCCTTCGGCACCGCTTCCAGCGCCGTCTCCGAAAGAGAGATGATGGACGGCAGGATCATGACCGCCAGCACGATGACAGCCGCCAGCAGGCTGTCTCCGGCGGGCAGGTGAAGCCAGTCCCGCAGCGCGGGGACCAGAACGCACATCCCCACCAGGCCGTAGACCACCGAGGGAATGCCCGCCAGCAGGCTCACCGCCGGGCGGATGATATCCGTCACCCTTTTCGGCGCGGCCTTGGCAAGAAAAACCGCCGTGAAAAAGCCGATGGGCACGCCGATGACGATGGCTCCTGCCGTACCGTATACGGATGTGAGGATCAGCGGGAGGATCCCGTACCGGTCCTGGCCCGCGGCCCAGGTTTTCCCGAGCAGGAACCGGAAAAGGCCGATTTCCCGGATCGCCGGAATTCCGGAAATGACGAGGTATATGGTGATGAGCAGTACAAATCCCACCGCCGCAAGTCCGCACAGGGTAAAGAGGACCTGCATGGTCCTCTCTGCCGCTTTTGATCTCGCCCTTTTCATATCAGTTCGGATACACCGCACCGGCCGCGGTAATGTACTCTGCCGCCTCCTCGCCGGATGCGAAATCCAGGAAGGCCTGTGCCGCTTCGGAGAGCTCAACGCCTTCCTTTGTGACCATCACAAAGGGGCGCTGGATCGTATAGCTTCCGTCCTTGACCGTTTCTTCGCTGGGCACGATGCCGTTCACCTTTGCGGCGGTGACGCTGTCGTCCACAGCGGAAAGGGAAGCATACCCGATGGCGTTTTCATTGGAAGCCACGTTGCCGATGACGTCGCCGGTGGAGCCGTACTCGTTGGTGTAGACACAGGCGCCCTCCACGCCCACGATCTCCTCAAAGGCGCTGCGCGTTCCGGAGCCGTCCTCACGGCCGTATACCGCGATGGGCGCGTCCGCGCCGCCAAGCTCAGACCAGTTCGTGATCTTTCCGGTGAAAATGTCCGCGATCTGTTCCGTGGTCAGGTCCGTTATGGGATTGCCCGGGTTTACCACCACCGCGACGCCGTCCAGCGCAACCACGTGGGCCACGGCGCCCTGATCCGTTTCTTCCTGCTTCAGCTCACGGCTGGAAAGGCCGATGTCGCAGGTCCCGTCCAGCACGCCGCTGATGCCGGAGCCGGAACCGGTGCCGGAGTAGTTGACGGTGATATTCGGCTCCTTCTCTCGAAACGCCTCGGTCAGCGCTCCCATCACGTCCGCCATGGAGGTGGAGCCGTCGGTGTTGACCGTGCCGCCTTTTTGGGAGCCGGAGCACCCGGCGAGCATTGAGACCGCCAAAGCTGCCGCAAGCATGGATAAAAATACTTTCTTCATTTTTCATATTCTCCTTTGCACTTTTTTTGCTGTCCTTCAGGTTACAATTACAGGATAGCGCCGGAATATCAAATCCTCTATCGCGCTTCTGTAAAATGGATGTAAAATCGTCCTTCCGCTTTCCGCAAAGTCCAATGGATTTTTCCCCGGAAACGGTGTATGATACAGGTAGTCCCGCCGGGATCCCGCGGCGGATCTCACCGCAGACCCGGCAGAGGGCGCGGGACATTTCAGGCACAGGAGGACCGGCAATGTATAAGCTCATGATCGTGGAGGATGACGCGGGCATCGCCGCGGCGGTGGCGCGGGCGGCAGGGAAGTGGAATCTTGAAACGCATATCGCGCAGGACTTTTCCGACATCACGGCGGAATTCGCCGCCTGTATGCCTCACCTGCTCCTTCTGGACATCACCCTGCCCTATTTCGACGGCTACCACTGGTGCCGGGAGATCCGGAAGATCTCCAGCGTGCCGATCCTGTTCCTCTCCTCCGCCTCGGAAAACATGAACATCGTCATGGCCATGAACCTGGGCGCGGACGACTTCATCACCAAGCCCTTCGACCAGAGCGTGCTCATGGCGAAGATCCAGGCGCTTCTGCGCAGGGCCTACGATTTTGCGGGCAGCTCCCCCGTTCTGGAGCACCGAGGCGCCTTTCTGAACACCGGGGACGATACGCTGCTCTATCGCGGAGAAAAGATCGCCCTCACCAAAAACGAATACCGCATCCTGCTCTGCCTCATGGAAAACAAGGGAAAGATCGTCAGCCGGGAAAAGCTGATGGAACGCCTTTGGAAAACGGAGATCTTCATCGATGAAAACACTCTCACCGTAAACGTCAACCGGCTGCGCAGAAAGCTGGACGCTGCCGGTCTTACGGATTTCATCGCCACCAGCTTCGGCGTGGGATATGTTTTGAAATAAATCTTTCGCGAAAGGATTCTTATGAATTTTCTGATTCATTATCTGAAACAGCAGAAAGGGATCCTCCTTCTGTATCTGTCATCCGGGCTCCTCCTGACCGCCGCCTTCGCCCTGTACCGTCTGCCCATGGCGGCACTGGCCTATCCGCTTTCCCTCTGTGCGCTTCTGGGGCTTCTCTTCCTCACCGCCGGATTCCTGCGGGCCCGGAAGGAACACCGCGCCCTGACCGGGCTTCTCGCCGACTGCGAAACCGGAACACAGCCCTTCGACGCCGCCCGCCTGACCGCGCACCCGGACTGGAAGGATGCGGACTACCAGGCCGTCCTGCGCGCGATGCAGGCGCGGCTTTCCGAACAAGAGGCCCGCCAGGACGCCCGATATCAGGAAACGCTGGACTATTTCACGCTCTGGGCGCATCAGGCCAAGACCCCCATTTCCTCCATGCGCCTGGCGCTGGACAACGAGGATTCCCCGCTGTCCCGGCAGCTTTCCGCCGACCTTTTCAGCCTGGAGCAGTATGTGGAAATGGCGCTGACCTTTCTGCGGCTGGATTTCGCCTCCACCGACTATGTGTTCCGCGAACACAATGTAGACGACATCCTTCGCCCGGCCATCGCCCGATTCGCGTCCCGTTTTATCGGACAGAAGATCCGGCTGGAATACGCTCCCCTGGAATGGACCGTGATCACGGACGACAAATGGCTGTCCTTCGTGATCGAACAGCTTCTGTCCAACGCCCTGAAATACACCCGCCCCGGCGGCGTCATCCGCATCTTCGGCGAACAGCCCCGGTCGCTGTGCATCGAGGATACGGGCATCGGCATCGCGCCGGAGGATCTGCCCCGCATCTTCGAAAAAGGGTATACAGGCGGCAACGGCCGACGGGACAAGCGGGCCAGCGGGATCGGCCTGTACCTGTGCCGGCGGATCTGCGACAGCCTGAACATCCGGCTCGGCATCTCCTCCACCCCCGGGCAGGGCACCCGGGCGTCGCTGGATCTCTCCCAGAGCGGCCGGGTCACGGAATGAAAAGAAAGCGCAGACCCCGCGCCCTGTCCCTGAGGAAATGGCGTCCCGGCCCGGGGGAGCAGACGGACACAGATGCGCGGTGCCCTTGTGCCGGGAAGCATCCGTTCTCCGTCCGCCATCCTTTGAGGCCCGTGTCGGGCCATACGGGCTGTCTGAGCGAAGCGAGTTTCCCGTATGGTCCGGCAGCTTCGGGCCGAAAAGGACGGAGGACGGAGGATGCGCACCGGCACCGGGACCGCGCATCTGTGTCCGTCTGCTCCCCCGGGCCGGGACGCCGTTTCCTCAGGGACGGGGCGCGGGGCTCTCATTTCTTACAAAAATGTAAGTTTCCGGCGGGAAATGTAAGCCGATCCGATGGCGGCGCATTTCCCGTTTCTGCTACACTCATCCTGTAAAACATGACGCCCCGGAATGGTCCGGGGCAGAAAGTGAGGAAGACATGCAGATTTTGGAAGTGAACAGCCTGAAAAAGGTGTACGCGGGCCGTTTCGGCGGCAGCCGGGTGGAAGCGCTGAAAAACGTCAGCTTCCGCGTGGAACGCGGAGAATATGTGGCGATCATGGGAGAATCCGGCTCCGGCAAAACGACGCTGCTCAATATCCTGGCAGCGCTGGATAAGCCCACCGGCGGCAGCGTGATCCTGGACGGATTGGCTCTGTCAAAGATCAGCGATACCGCGGCCGCGGCTTTCCGCCGGGACCATCTGGGCTTCGTGTTCCAGGAATTCAACCTCCTGGACACCTTTACCCTGGAGGACAACATCTACCTGCCCCTGGTGCTGGCCGGGAAATCCTGGCGGGACATGCGGGAGAAGCTGATGCCCATCGCCGCCCGTCTGGGCATTACGGACATCCTGAAGAAATACCCCTATGAGGTTTCCGGCGGACAGAAGCAGCGGGCCGCCGTGGCCCGGGCCATGATCACCCAGCCCAGGCTGATCCTTGCTGACGAGCCCACGGGCTCGCTGGACTCCCGCTCCACCGACGAACTCCTGCGCCTGTTCGCGGAAGTCAACCGGCTGGGCCAGACCATCCTGATGGTGACCCATTCCGTCAAGGCGGCCAGCTCCGCCGGACGGGTGCTGTTCATCCGGGACGGAGAGGTGTTTCATCAGCTTTACCGCGGCGGGGATTCCGACGCCCAGTTCTATCAGAAGATCTCCGACACGCTGACGCTGCTGGCGACGGGCGGTCGGACGGAACGGGAGGCGGCGCAATGAAAACAGGATTTTACCCCCGTCTCGCCTTTGACGGCATCCGCAAAAACGCTCGGCTCTATATCCCCTATATGCTGACCTGCGCCGGTATGGCGGCCCTGTATTATATCATCGTCTATCTCCAGTACAACGCGGCCGTCGCCGCCCTGCCCGGCTCCAACGTCGTGCTGGGGACCGTGGCGCTTGGCGAAAAAGTGATCGCCGTATTTTCCGGCATCTTTCTGTTTTACACCAATTCCTTTCTGATCCGGCGGCGCAAAAAGGAATTCGGGCTTTATAACATCCTGGGCATGGGAAAAGGCCACATCAGCATCATCCTCTTATGGGAAACCCTGATCGCGGCGCTGTTTTCCCTGAGCATCGGCCTGTGCGCCGGGATCGCGTTTTCCAAGCTGGCGGAGCTGGGCATGGTCAACCTGCTTATGGGGACCGTGAATTACCGGCTGTCTCTCCCGCCGCAGGCCATTCTGAAAACCCTGGCCGTCTTCTCCGTCATCTTCGGCCTGCTGCTCCTCAATGCGCTCTGCCAGATCCGCTTCCTGGGCGCCCTGTCCCTGCTTCACAGCGAGACCGTCGGGGAAAAGCCGCCCAAGGGGAATCTCCTGCTGGGGCTTCTCGGCCTCGTCCTGCTGGCCGCGGCCTATTATACTGCCGTGACGCTGGAGGATCCCGTGGCAGCGCTGGTGTACTTTTTCGGCGCCGTGATCCTGGTGATCCTGGGGACCTATCTGACGATGATCTCCGGCTCTGTGGTGTTCTGCCGCTTCCTGCAGCGCAGAAAACGCTTTTATTATCAGCCCGCCCATTTCGTCCCCGTTTCCTCCATGGTCTACCGCATGAAACGCAACGGCGCCGGGCTGGCCTCCATCTGCATCCTGTCCACCATGGTGATGGTGATGATCTCCTCCACCGCGAGCCTCTATTTCGGCATGAACGATGCGATGAAACGCCGCTATCCGCGGGAAATGAACATCACCTGCATCCTGCAGGATCCGGAGGATCTTTCCGATGAAAATATCCGTTCCCTGCAGAGCCGCATCAGCGCCGCGGCACAGTCCTGCGGCATCGAGCCGAAGGAGGCTTATGCGGTGCGCTCCGTCTACTTTTCGGGACACCTGAACAGGGATCTGGTGGAAACGGATATCTCCATGCAGAGCTTTTTCGCCAACGCGGACTCTCAGATGTATCAGCTCTATTTCGTCCCGCTGGCGGACTATAACGCTTCCATGGGGACCGATCACACGCTGGCGGACAATGAGGCCTATCTCAGCCTCGGCAGCAGCCAACGGTTCGATTACCCCTATGACACCCTCTCCATCCAGCATGGAAACACCTTTCAGGTGCGCGGTATCCTGCAGGATTTCATGGAGGACGGCGGCGCCCGCGCCGTCATCGTCCCTGGGCTGAACATCATCGTGCCCGATCTGGAGCAGGCCGTTTCCGGTCTGGAGGATCTGGCCTATTTCGGCGGGAACCGGTTGATCACGCCCCGCTGGATCTGCAGCTTCGATACCGGCGCAGACCCGGAAATACAGGCGGCCCTGGCGGGAAAGCTCGGAGAGCTTTTCGGCGATCCCGCGCTGCGCGAACAGTACGGCCTGACCTCTTTTTCCTGTGAGAACCGGGAAGCGAACCGGGCTGATTTTCTCACAATGTACGGCGGCTTTTTCTATCTGGGGATCATGCTGAGCCTGGTCTTTGTCGCCGCCGCCGTCCTGATCATGTATTACAAGCAGATTTCCGAGGGGTACGAAGACCAGCTCCGCTTCGGGATCATGCAGAAGGTGGGCATGACGGACCGGGAGATCCGAAGGAGCGTCAATTCGCAGATCCTGACGGTCTTTTTCCTGCCGCTGCTGTTCTCCGCCTGCCACCTGGCCTTCGCCTTCCCGATCCTCTCCCGCCTGCTCCTGCTGTTCAACATCGACAACACGCGGCTGTTCCTGGCGGTCACGGCGGTCTGCTTCTGCGTCTTCGCCGCGTTCTACACGTTTACGTACCGCGTCACCTCCAACGCCTATTACCACATCGTGCGGGGCGGCACGGACTGAACTCGGACCCGGCGTCAGCCAGAACCGTGATCCCGGCGGCGTAAGACAGCACGGCCAGGGGAGAACAAAGACCCGGAACGCGCGGCGCCCTTGTGCCGGGGCGCATCGGTTATCCGGCAAGAGCCTTTTGGCCCGTGCCGGAAAATACGGGGTGTCTGAGCGAAGCGAGTTTCCCGTATTTTCCGGCAGTTTCGGGCCGAAAAGGATCGCGGCCGGATGATGCGTCCCGACACCGGGTCCGCGCGTTCCGGGTCTTTGTTCTCCCCTGGTCGTGCTGTTTTACGCTGTTGGGACCGCGGTTCAGCGCTCCCGGATCTCTTCCGACGGCGCTTCCGCTTCCAGCCCCCGGCCGTCCTCCACCATCCTGCGCAGCCGTTCATACTCCTTCTGCAGCATTGCCCGCCCGGCGTCCGTGATGCGGTAGGACTTGCGCCGTCCCTCCTCCCTGGTGCGCAGGATGACGCCGCATTCCTCGAACCGCCCCAGCATGGCATAGAGCGTGCCGGGGCCCACCCGCACCCGTCCGCCGGACAGCTCCTTCACTTTTTCCATGATGTCCACACCGCAGCACTCCTCCAGAAGCGCCAGCAAAATATAATACATGGGCTCCGTCAGCGTCTGCAACTGTTCTCTCGCCATATCGTTTCCTC
>CANRMT010000016.1 GCA_947631815.1 uncultured Eisenbergiella sp. | reverse complement strand
GCCTGCAGTTCCCCGCTCATTATCATCGCCTTGATCTGTGATGTGATCTGCTCGTATATCGGCTTATTCGCGTTATTGCTGATAATGATTTCCATCAAGAATCACCTTTATCTTTTGATTGTACTTATTGTATAAGTACATTATAACACTCATTCGCTTATCGTCAAGACCCAAACTGCACTGTTGAAGAATGCCGTAAAGATTTTTCTCCATTTCTGAAATCTAATTATGTAAAAGCTGGAATCTGTCAAGCCATAAAATGTTACATAATTCGTTGACAATTGCGACACAATATAGTATCATAGTTATGAGGTGATTGATATGAATTTTTACACAGTACGGGATTTAAGAACTACTCCAAAGAGTATATGGGATAATCTTTCTTCCGATGGCGAGGTTGTCATTACGAACAATGGCAAACCGAGGGCGCTTTTAATTGATATTGCTGAGGGAGATTTTGAGGAAACCGTAAAAGCGGTCAGACAGGCAAAGGCCATGCTTGCTTTTAACTCCATGCGTATGAAAGCGGCAGAAAACGGCTATATGACGGATGAAGAAATAGAAGCCGAAATATCCGCTGTGCGCAGGGGAGATTGATCATGCTTGTAGTAATTGATACGAATATTCTTGTATCCGCTTTATGGTCAAAGAACGGCGCTCCCGCAAGGATTTTGAGTTTGATAATCAGCGGGGGATTGATTCCCTGCTATGATTACAGAATTTTAAGCGAGTATAAAGAAGTTTTAATGAGACCAAAATTCAAATTTACTGGCAGTGAAGTGAACGCTTTACTTGATTGGATTGCAGGTAACGGGTGCAGCGTAGTTGCAGAGCCGCTCAACATAGACTTTACCGATGAAGCGGACAAAAAATTTTATGAGGTCGCAAAATTTTGCGGAGCAAAGCTGATTACAGGAAATATAAAGCATTTTCCGAAAGATAACGCTGTTTTGACTGTTTCGGAATTTTGGGAACAATATAATTTGAAATAAGACGTTCGCGCGTGCGCTACTTCCCTGCCCGCAGATCAAGACCTATGATCAATAGCCCAATGAGTACAACTGTATCTGCAAGCAAAACAGCCACTATACTTTTTAGTACCCCATGCACAAACAGTATAATAAACAATTCTGCTGATAGTGCAGCGAAACACATATAGTTTGATAAGTATTCTCTGACAAGCTCTCCATAAGGACAGTTCATCAACCATTTCACATAAATGATCGGTCTCAGCCAAATACGGATAATAATGCAGGCTGCCGGGAATAGAAAAATGAAATTCCTGTTGACAAAGGAAACTGCGATCCCGTGATCCCACTGAACAGGAATTTCCGGCGGCAAATTTGCATAGGATAATATTCCGACGAATAAGCATAACGATGTAATGACTGTCCATGTGACAAGACTTCCCCATAGATATAAGAAGCCAACAGCGTCCAGCTTGAAAACAGGTTTATTATCATTCCAGTAAGTTTCCAGGTCTGCCACATATTTTTCAATCTGCAGTTCATCAAAGCTGACATCTCCGGCTTCAAGCATTCTTTCACACATACTCTTAGCTTTATTCAAGCCCTCTATCTGCGTTTGAATGGCTGCAGTCTGCTTCCTGATAATTTCGGCCAATGACACCTTATCAGACATGATATTACGGATATCCTCAATGGAAATTTCCAATGTACGCAAATAGGCAATTTTTTTGATGTTCTCGACGTCACTTTCAGAATAATCCCGATATCCGTTTTTATCATTTCTTGTCGGTTCTACGAGTTTTTCTCTTTCATAGAAGCGAATGTTGGAACGCGTTAATCCTGTCTGTTCTTCAACTTCTTTTATCGTCATATCGTGTCCTCCTGCTGCACGATCATCATTTCCCTTAAAGTGTAAGGTATAAACAAGGTGCACAGTCAAGCCTTTTTGCAAAAATTTTTGGAAAAGCATAGTTTCCCGCAAAATCTGCAAAATCCGTACGGATGATCGGAGAAAACGGCATAAAGACAATAAAAATTGGAAAAACCGAAAAATGATTTCCGAAAACAGAAATATTTCCGGGAAACGAAAAGCAAAAATTGATTTCCGCGCCGGTGCATGTTAAAATAGCCGCAAGGCGGCTATTTACTCACGAATCGAAGATTCGTTCGTTACCATGTCAGGTGGAAGCAAATGTCCGCTTCGCGGCCGCTTGCTTCCCTGCTGACATGTTAAAATAGCCGCAGGACAATTTTGCTGTCTATGAAACGATCGAGGAGCAGGGCGTTTTCATGAAAAAATGGTTTGGAAAAATTTTACCGTCTTTTTTGATATGCGCGGCCGGTGCAACCGCCATTTTGATAGGGATCGCCTATTTCCATTTCATTTCCCGGAAGATCTATGAGGACAGCACGGACCATCTGCGGGAGATCTACGGCCAGGTGAACCGTTCCTTCAGCTCGTTCGTCGAGCGGAACTGGGGTCTTCTGGAGGGCTGGGAGGACTGCTTCGCCCTGGCGGGAGGAGCGGAGAGCGGTGAGGCGGCGGAATTTATTGCCGAGGAGAAGGAGATCTGGGGTTTTTCCGAGTTTTATTTCCTCTCCGAAGGAAAGACGTGCAGGACGCTGGACGGCGCGGAGGCGGATATGGAGCTGGGATGGGCCTGGGACGGACTGTTCCGGGAGAAGGAGCCCGTCATGGCCGGGGAGACGCTTCCCACGGGACAGGAGATCACCGTATTCGCCGTTCCGGTGGAGCACGGAGAGTACGAGGGGTTCGGTTTCGACGCCATCGCGGTCAGCTATACGAACGAGGATCTGGCCAGCTCTCTGAACGTGAGCGCGTTTGACGGAGAGGCCATGAGTTTCGTGATCCACAATGACGGGATCGTGCTGCTTTCCACCCAGACCGGCGGCAGCGTGTTCCAGAATTATCTCGTGTATCTGCGGGCAGCTTCCGATCTGGACGAAGATGCTCTGGCACAGATCCAGGACGACTGGACCGACGGGACCTCCGGCCTTCTGCAGTGTCAGATCGGCGGCGTTGATCACTGCATCCTGTATCAGCCGGTGGGATACCGGGATTATATGCTGCTGAGCGCAGTGCCGCAGAGCGCGGTCAGCGCCGGTTTTCTGTCCGTCCAGAAGATCACGATAAACGTCCTGATCAGCATTTTCCTGCTGGTGGGCGTGACGGCGGCGGCGATCCTTTTGGTACGCAACAGCAGGCAGTCCCGGAAAAACAGGCTGGAGCTGCAGTACCGGGAGAGCATGTTCGACGTGCTGTCCAACAGCGTGGACGATATTTTTATCATGCTGAATACGGACGATCACAGCGTGGATTATATCAGCCCCAACATCGAACGGCTTCTGGGCATTCCGGCGGAGGAGGCCCGGGCGGATATCCGCGTGATGGAAAAATGCGCGGTCAATTACGACGTTGTGATCCCCAGGGAGGAGCTCGAATCGATCCCGCTCCAGGGAAACAGGTATTGGGAATGCGAGTATATGCATCAGAGCACCGGCGAGCGGCGCTGGTACAGGATGACGGTATACCGCATGAGCATCCAGGACGTCAAAAAATATATCATCGTGCTGTCTGACCGCACGCAGGAGCAGCAGATGAACCAGAAGCTGCAGGAGGCGCTGACGGCGGCCAGGAGCGCCAACGAGGCGAAGAGCAATTTCCTCTCCAACATGTCCCACGATATCCGGACGCCGATGAACGCCATCGTCGGTTTTTCCGTGCTGCTGGAGAAGGATGCGGACAACCCGGACAAGGTGCGGGAATATACCCGCAAGATCACGGCCTCCAGCCACCATCTGCTCAGCCTGATCAATGACGTGCTGGATATGAGCAAGATCGAGAGCGGGAAAACGTCCCTGAACGTGGACCGGTTCAGCCTGCCGGAGCTGCTTTCGGAGCTGAACATCATCCTGATGCCGCAGGTGAAGGCCAAGGGACAGAGCTTCACGATCCATGTGCAGGGCGCGCCGCCGGAACAGCTTCTGGGCGACAGGCTGCGCCTGAACCAGATCCTGATCAATCTGCTGTCGAACGCCGTCAAGTATACGCCGGACGGCGGCAGGATCGAATTCCTGGTGAGCGAGCTGCCCGGATCGGCGCAGCAGTACGTCAAGCTGCGGTTCACGGTGCGGGACAACGGCATCGGGATGAGCAGGGAGTTCCAGGAGCATATCTTTGCGCCCTTCAGCAGGGAGATCAGCTCCGTCACCAATAAGATACAGGGAACGGGCCTGGGCATGGCGATCACGAAGAACCTGGTGGACCTGATGGGCGGCATCATCCAGGTGGAGAGCGAGCCCGGAAAAGGGAGCACGTTCACGGTGGAGCTGTCCTTCGCGTACCCGGAGCAGGAAAAAACGGAGCTGTGGTACCGCCAGAAGGTTTCCCGCATGCTGGTGGCGGACGACGAAGAGGAGATCTGCAGGGATATCCGGGAAATGATGCGGGATACGGGCGTGGAGGTTTCCTATGTGACGGAGGGCGCCGCCGCCGTCGAACGGGCCATCGAAGCGCACCGGCGGCAGAAGGACTTCGACGTGATCCTGCTCGACTGGAAAATGCCCGGCCTGAACGGCGTGGAGACGGCCCGCAGGATACGGGAGCAGGTGGGAGCGGATGTGCCGATCCTGGTGCTGACGTCCTATGACTGGAGCGAGATCGAGGAGGAAGCGCGCCGCGCCGGGATCGATGCGTTCATGTCCAAGCCCTTCTTCACGTCGACCTTCTGGCAGACGATAGAGCCTCTTTTCCCTGAACAGGGGGAGCAGACGATTCAGGAGGCGGAGGTGACCGAGCGGGTGATGGAGGGCCGACGGTTCCTCGTGGCGGAGGACAACGAGCTGAACGCCGAGATCCTGACCGAGATGCTGAACATGGAGGGGGCCGTCCATGAGCTGGCGGCGAACGGGCAGGAGGCTCTGGATATGTTCCAAAAATCCGCGCCCGGCTATTATGATATGATCCTGATGGATGTGCAGATGCCCGTGATGAACGGCTATGAGGCCGCCAGAAGGATCCGGGCCTGCGGGCACCCTGAGGCGGCATCGATTCCCATTGTGGCCATGACGGCCAACACCTTCGCCGAGGACGTCCGCGACGCCATGGAGGCCGGTATGGACGGCCATCTGGCGAAACCCATCGACATGGCGGTCGTGAGGAGCACGGTGGCCCGTTTTTTGGGCGGGACGCTGCAGGCGGCGGACATTCATGAGGAAAAAAAGGACCCGGGACAAGGCCCGGGAGGGAGAGGAAATGCATGAAAAAAAGGTTTTTTCCCTTTCTGCTGACGCTCGCCGCGGGCGTTTTCCTGGCGGCCTGCGCGAATGCGTCAGGGGGATCCGGGAGCACGTCGCTGACGGTCATGGGCAAGAAGACGGATATGGAAAAAAGCTATATGACCGAGATCTTCAGCCGCTATGAGGAATCCACCGGAAACAGGCTGAAGATCATCGCCTATGAGGACGCGGAGTTCGAGACGAAGGCCGCCGAGAAATTTGCGGCCGGGGAGGCGCCGGATATCTTCATCCATTTCCACAACGCGGATCTGAACCGCTTTCATGCGGACGGACATTTTTATCATCTGAACGGGGAGAGCTGGATCGGTGAGCTCACCGACAGCGCCCGCGCCTACTGCGAGGATAAGGACGGAAACGTCCTGGGCCTTCCCTTCTGGGAGAGTTCCGTATCCGGATGCTATTACAACAAAACGCTGCTGGACAGCCTGGGGATGAAGGCGCCCGCCACACAGGCGGAGTTCGACATGCTCTGTCAGGTACTTGCCGACCTCGGCTACACGCCGATCTGCTGGCCCGCGGACGGATGCTCCTGGATGTTCCAGTTCGGGCTGGACCCGATCTTCGCGGACGATCCCGGGCTCCTGGAAAAGCTGAACGCCAATGAGATCACCTATGCCGAGATCCCCGCGGTGACGGATATGGTGCAATGGGTCGCCGACGCCGCCGAAAAGGGGTGGTTCGGTCCCGACTATCTGGAGCACGGCTGGTCCGATATCAGCACCCTCTTAGGCTCCGGAGAAGCGGTCATGACGTTTATCTGGGATACGTGGTTTTATACGGATTTCGAGCAGGGGAACCGGTATTCCATCGAAGATTTCGCGCTGATGCCCGTCTTCATGAACACGGTGGAGGGCGGCACCTATGAGGGCGGCAACCTGAACATGATGATGGTCAATCAGGACAGCGGGCAGCTGCAGGCGGCGCTGGATTTCCTGGCGTTCTGCGCAACTCCGGAGAATTATAACGCCGCCTTCGACGGGATCTCCACGGTGAGCTGCTTCAAGGGGCAGACCACGAATATCCAGTCCGCGATGGTGACGGACGCCGCTGCTTCCATCGCGGCCAGGGAGCGCGTGTCCACCGCCGCCTCCAAGATCGTCGGCTACAGCGCGGACGATGTGATGAGCGCCTTCGACAGCCTGTTCCGCGGGAAGACCGATGTGCCCGGCTGCGTCCGGCTCATGGACGAGTACCGGATCGAGGACGCCGCGAAACAGGGCGCGGAGGGCTTTTAGGGCATACCCCGCCAGAGAACGGACCGCCAGCCGCAGACCCGCCGCCGCATGGCAGGGCAGGGCCGCAGACAGGTTCCTTTCCCGGACACGCTCGCGCTCGGAGAAAAACGCAGCGGATGCTAGGCTCAGCCGCGTCCTGACGGACTTGCTTCGCCAAGCACCGGCGTTTTTCTAACGGTCCGGGAAAATGGAACCTGTCTGCGGCCCTGCCCTGCCATGCGGCGGCGGGTCTGCGGCTGGCGGTCTGCGCTTGGGCGGAGCATGCCGCTACTCTCGGACTGTTTCCTCGGGCACCCAGGCCTTTCCGAATTCGGTCTCGGAAAAGAGCGCCGTCAGCCCCGTGATCTGCTTCAGCCGCAGGATCTCGTCCTTGTCCATGCCGAGATGCTTGGAGATCCAGGCGTCGCTGCGGCCGATCTCGTGCAGCTCCCGGATGATGTTGCTCATCAGCTCCACATCATGGGAACCGCGGGCGCGGTTGTGCCGGATCGTGCTGGCCATCCGCTGATCCAGCGGCTTGTTGATGACGGAGACGGGGAGCTTGCCGTCCTCCCGGCGGTAAATGTCGGGATAATCCAGCATGATGCGGTAGCGGTGAAAACCGTCCACGATGATGTAGGTGTCCTTTTTGCTGTTGTAATAACAGACGATGGGCATGGTGTACCCGTCCTCCCGGATGCTGTCGTAGAGGAGCTTCATCTCCGGCGGGGCCACCGCGTTGGGGTTGTAGCTGTTGGGCTCGATCTTTTCGATGGGGACCCGCTTGATATTGTAGACCGGACTTTGGTAGTTCATCAGATATTCTCCATTCCTCTGTATTTTTCCCGAATGAGCTCGATCTTTTTCTTATCGTCCCGGAGCAGTCCGAATCCCATGAAACGACAGAGATGGTCGTTTTTCAGGATGCAGAAGCACATCCGCTTCCAGGAGGGGATATCCTTCGTGGAGCGGATATCGTCGGTATTGTCCGGAATTTCCTGCAAAAAGATGACCCGCGCTTTTTTGTCCAGCGTATAGTTGGAAACGCCGTTCAGTGCGATCTTGTAACCGTGGTCCCGCAGCTCCTGGATGGTCTCGGGGGAAAGGCCGCCGCCCGTGTTGTGCCAGAAGTCGATGGAGGTCTTGAATTTTTTCAGATAGCTCTCCCGCAGGCGGGCGGGGAGCGTGTCCAGCAGGAACATGGTATAGGATTTCCAGGTATGGCCCTCCGGCAGCGTGATGTTCCGGTAGCCCATGGCCTTGGTCTTGGCGTAGATCGAGGTGAAATTGGCGCCCTGTACGCGTCCCACCAGGCGGGTCCAGGTCTCCGGCTCCAGCACCCGATAGAGGTTCAGCGCCTCCTTCGCCCAATCGGTAAAAGGGGAGGCGACGCGCATCTGTGAAGGCTTCAGCCCGGCCTTGTGGTACAGGTCGTAAATTTTATTGTAGGGGTAGCCGAACCGGGAGTAGGCCGTCCAGACATCGGAGGTGGTCCAGTCATACATGGGAGAGGCGGTCCATACCCCTTTGAACTGCTGGGAGATCCAGCACTGTCCCTCGAAGGAATGCTTTTTGTTCAGAAAGCCGTTGTACCGCGTCAGGGATTCGTCGGCGCGCATGCCCAGCAGACAGATGGTGTCGCGGTTGGCGTGGATCTGACGGTACCATCTGCCGAACTGTTTGGCCAGGTCTTCTTCCAGCATTTTGTATTTGTACAGGGAGAAGGGATTTTTCCCCATATGGATGACGTAGGGTTTGTTGGGCAGGGGCCGCACCCAGATGTCCTTCTTTTTGTCGTCCCAGGGATACCAGTACATCTGGTAATTGCTCAGCGCCGTGCGCACGGCCATCGGCAGGCAGACCCAATAGGGCTCGGTCCGGGGCAGGTACATTTCGAAGACCTTCTCCACATATTCGGTGGTGACGTGATACTGCGCCTCGAAATCCTGATGGAAGACGCCGATGCGTTTGCGGATGTTGTTCCGCTTCATGTAGTCCATGAGCAGATGAAGCAGCAGGCCGCTGTCCTTGCCGCCGCTGAAGGAGACGTAGACGTTGTCGAATCTCTGAAAGATGAAATCGAATCGCTGCTGAAGCGCCTCGTATACGTTGATGTCCAGGTATCTTTTTTCCAAATCTTTCGGCTCCTTTACAGAAAGGGCGGGATCGCCCCGCGGGAGATGAACGCAAAATTTCCAGTTTTTTCCATATTTAGTATTGTACCTGTTCCGGAAATAAATGTCAAAGCAAAGTGATGGCATGATCCTGACATTCTGCCGGGGCGCGTCCTGCGTCCCGTGGGGAGAAAATGAGAAAAAAATGTGAATTCGGCGGGCGTATACTTGCATTGGAGGGGGAATCCTTTTATAATGTTGGAATCATGCCAAAGGCCCGGGTGCGGGCAGCGGGAAGGAATGCGGAATGGGAAGACAGTCTGACGGGTTTGAAGACGAGCGCGAGGAGGAGCTGCGCAGGCGGGAGCGCGCGCAGCGCTATGCCAGGGCGCGCCGGGAAAAGGAGCGTCAGCTCCGGCGGCGCAGGCTCCTGCGCGTCTGTCTGGCAGGGGCGCTCTGCCTGGCGGCGGTGATCGGAGCGGTAACGGTCATCGCGAGGGCGGTCGGGAAAAAGAGCGGCGGGGCCGGAGCGCAGAAGGCCCAGGCGGAGACTGCCTTCGGGGAAAGCGTCCGGGACGTCCGGACCGGAGATGAGGCGGACGCATCCGGGGAAACCGGCGCGGCATACCGGGCGTCGGGAGCTGCGGGATACAGCGCGGCGGATATTACGGGATATGACGTGGCGGAGGGTGCGGAAGACGGCGCGTCCGGCGGTATGGGAAATTCGGGCGGCGCCGGGAACGCATCCGGCGGCACGGAAAATGCGTCCGGCGATACGGCAAGCGGATCCGGCGGCGCAGGGAACCTGACCGGCAGCGCGGCCGCGGCGGGACAGGGCGGCGGAACGGACGGCGGTTCAGGCAGCACGGGCGGCGCGCCGGAGCAGTCAGGCATTGTCCGTGTCGGCGATGCGGAGTTCCTTGCCGGTTTCACGGCACAGGAGACGGAGGATACCCACGGGGTCGATCCGGAGCAGGTGACCAGCACCTATGCGCTGCTCATCGACGAGAGCACCAATGAGATCGTGGCGGAGCAGAACGCGCATGAGATCATCAATCCCGCCTCTATGACGAAGATCCTGACGGTTCTGGTGGCGGCGGAGCAGGTGAAGGATCTGGACGAGAAAGTCGCGGTCACCATCGAAGCGACGGATTACGCGTTTTCCCATGACTGCAGCACGGCGGGCTTTGCGGCGGACGAACAGGTGCCGGTGCGGGATCTGTTTTACGGGACGGTCCTGCCCTCCGGCGCGGACGCGGCGGTGGCGCTGGCCATTCATGCGGCGGGCTCCCAGGAGGCGTTCGTGGAGCTGATGAACGAGAAGCTGGAGGAGCTGGGGCTGTCCGCCACCGCTCATTTCACCAACTGCGTGGGCCTCTACGATGAGGCGCACCACTGCACGGTCTACGATATGGCGATGATCCTGAAGGCGGCAGTGGAAAACGATTTCTGCCGGGAAGTGCTGTCCGCGCACACCTATACCACGGCGCAGACGGAGGCGCATCCGGAAGGAATTTTGCTGTCCAACTGGTTCCTGCGCAGGATCGAGGATAAGGACACCGGCGGAGAGGTGCTTTGCGCCAAGACCGGTTTTGTCAATCAGTCCGGGAACTGCGCGGCCAGCTATCAGGTCACGGACAGCGGGCGGCCTTACATTTGTGTGACGGCGGATGCGCACAGCAGCTGGCGCTGCATCTATGACCATGTGGCGATGTACAGCCTGTACGCGGAATAGGCTCTGCGCCCCGCCGCCCCAGACCTCCGGCGGAAGCGCCCCCGGCGCAGGGTTTGCGGGCCCGATGCCGAGCCGCATCATCCGCCCCGTTCCCTTCGGACCCGGAACTGTCGGGAAATACGGGAAACTCGCTTCGCTCAGACAGCCCGTATTTCCCGACACGGCTCCAAAGGGAGCGGGACGGATCTTTGATGCGTTCGGCATAAAGGGCCGCACAACCCCCTGCGCCGGGGGCGCTTCCGCCGGACGCCTGGGGCGGCAGAGGCAACAAAAAGGATGATTTTTTTGTACTTTCTGTGAAAAAAGGCTTGCAAAAGGGGGAAAGATATGATAGAGTAACTCTTGTCTTGAAAAACAAAGACTTTGCACCACTAGCTCAGTTGGTAGAGCACCTGACTCTTAATCAGGGTGTCCAGGGTTCGAGCCCCTGGTGGTGCACGAAGTACCATTTTTGAGGACGTATGAGCCTTGGGAGTGGTGCTTTTTTTTGCCCAAAACCGCGGCGGGACCTCCGCCGCGGCCATTTTACAGGTGCATTTCGTTGATGTAGTGGACATATTCCAGGGTGCGCAGGGCCTCGATGATCTCCGCGTGCGTTTTATACTTTTTCAGCTCGGGGCTGGTGATGGAAACGGCGATGGAATACACGCTCAGCCCGGAGTTTACGTAGGCCGGGTTCAGCTCGATATCGTCGATGGACAGGCCCAGCTTTCGGAGCACGGAGGTGAAGTCCTGCAGATATCTGCTGTTGGTCAGCTCCAGGCGTATTTCGAAGTGGTTGGACCGGTTTTTCATGTATATTTCCAGCTGCGGGAACCATGACAGGCTGCAGAGGGCGGCCAGAAAAGAGACGAGCGTCACGGTGTAGAAGCCGATCCCGATGCTGAGGCCAATGACGCCGCAGGTCCACAGTCCGACGGAAGTCGTGAGCCCCTTGATCCGGTTCCCAGAGCTGAAGAGGATGGAGTTGATGCTGATGATGGACAGGGCGACCACGGATGCCGCCGAGAGCAGGAACAGATCGCTGTCCGTGGCGGCATTGATATAGACGTCCAGCAGCATCGCCACCGTGGACGCCAGCGACACCAGCATGAACGTCCGCAGTCCCGCGGCGTGGCGCTTGCTGGCCCGCTCGCACCCGATGATCGTTGACAGGAGCAGGGACAGGACGATCCTCAGCGTTACCGCGCCTGCGCCCAGTCCGGATGACCATGTTCCAAGAAGAGAAGCGATCGGGTCGATCACTGTATTCATGTTCCGTTACCTCCGTTGTAAAAATTGATTTCGTTTGGTGTGCATGAGCGCCGCGTACTGCCTTTCGGCCTCTTCGGTAAAGGCGGCTTCCTCCTCATTGACGTCGTGGGCGGGAAGCTCCTCCTGTATTTTCCGGATCCGTTCGATGAGAAGCTCCGCCTGGGATCTGGCCGTGCCCTCGGCCGTGGTAGCGGGCACGGGGACCAGATCCTCCAGCTTATTGGTGTAGGAACCGGACAGGTACAAAGACAGCTTGGCGCAGGCGGGTCCGATCAGCTCGTAGAGGACGCTGGAGGCCAGAACGATGGTCTGCAGCGCCTCGCCGGTTTCCCCGCCCAGCGTTCTGGCGCCCAGGGCAGAGAGCCCGATGGCGACTCCCGCCTGCGGGATCAGCGCGAGCCCCAGATAATTCCGCGTCTTTGCGGGCTTTCTGACCAGCAGGGAACCGAGGAAGGCCCCGGCGTATTTACCTCCGATGCGGGTGAGGAAATACAGGATGCCCACGGTGAGAAGCGGCACGGCGCCCACCGAGCCGGAGGGGTTCACCAGAGCTTCCAGGTTGAAGGAGACGCCGGATCGGACGAAAAACATCAGCAGGATGGGCGGGCTGAAGTAGTTCAGCTGCCGGAACAGCTTTTCATCCCCCGTGAGATTGATGTAAACGGTCCCCATGGACATGCAGCCCAGAAGCGGCGAGATGTCGAGCATGGTACATACGCCGCAGAAGGAAAACAGCAGGGCGACGGCGATGATGAGCCGATTGTCCGTGGAATGCCGTTTCTGGTTCATGAGCATCATGAGGAGGCCGAACACGCCGCCCAGGGCGAAAACGCCGAGGTTTTCCAGAAGCGGTATGAGGATGTCCGCCGCGCGGAACGAACCGCCGGATGCGGAGAGCACCGCCGCGGAGATCGCCGCGCTGTAGGCCAAAAGCCCAACGATATCGTCCAGAGCCACCACCTGCAGGAGCGTATCCACGAAATCTCCCCTGGCCCCGGTCTGCCGGATCGTCATGACCGTAGACGCAGGCGCCGTGGTGGACGCGAGGGCGGAGAGCACGATGGAAAAGGCCGGATCCAGATGCAGGATCGGGCATGCGAGCACGAATACCGCTGCGGAGGCCGTACACGCTTCCAGGACCGTGATGACGAGCACCCGGATCCCGTTTTTGCGCAGCGCGGAGAATCTGAAAAATTCTCCGGTGCTGAAGGCGATGAAGGCCAGCGCGATGTCCGGCAGGAACTGCGTCCCTTCCATAAAGGATTCCGGGATCAGATCGAAAAAGAACGGGCCGATGAGGATCCCCGCGACGATGTAGGCGGTCACGTTAGGGAGCTTCAGCCGTTTCGTGATCCTCGTCATCAGGTAACCGGAAAGCAGCATTGCCGCCATGGAAAAAATTGCGGCGGAGGCGGGAGAAGCCGTTCCCGGGATTTCAAGTATCGAATGCGGCATAAAAAGGATCACCCCCTTCGGTTTCTGGTTTTCGGGCGGAAAAGATACCGCTTGCGGAAATATATGAGTCATGGTATACTACAATTCCAATAAAAGCAAATTATAATATTTTGCACGATCATTCCGTTTCTTTATGAAAAGAGGTTTTACATGCTGGATGCCAAACTGGAGACCCTGCTGGCCGTCGCCGCCGCCAGGAATTTTACCAAGGCGGCGAAGCTGCTGTCGCTGACACAGCCCGCCGTCAGCCATCATATCAGCCAGCTGGAAAAGGAGTACAACGCCCGGCTGTTCCTGCGCGGCGCGGGAGACCTGAAGCCCACGCCGGAAGGGGAGATCGCCATCCGTTACGCCAGGCGGCTCAAGGCCATGCACGAGAAGATGATGTCGGAGATCGCGCTGGAGGGGCAGCGCATGGCGAAGCTGCGCATCGGGATCACCCATACCTCCGAGAGCAATATCATCACCGAGGCGCTGGCGAAATACGGGAACCTCAATCCCGATATAAGCATAACGATCATAACGGATACCATAAAAAATCTTTATGATATGCTGGAGGCATACGAGCTGGACATCGCCGTTGTGGAGGGCAGAAAGACCTCGCCGGGGCTCAATTATCTGATGCTGGACACGGATTGCCTGCTCTGCGTGCTGTGCAACGACAATCCGCTGTCAAAACAGTCCATGGTCACCCTTTCCGAGCTGAAGCATGAGCACATGATCCTCCGGCTGCCCACTTCCGCAACGAGACAGCTGTTCGAAGCGACGCTGATCGGGATCAATGAGAGCATTGAGGATTTCAGCGTCGCGCTGGAGGTGGATAACATTTCCACCATCAAGGATCTCATCCGAAAGGGGCTCGGCGTGTCCATCCTGCCGCAGAGCGCCTGCATGGATGAACTGCGCAAGGGGAAGCTGACCGCCCTGCCCATCGAGAATCTCAGCATGATCCGGGAGATGAACATCGTATATCATAAGGATTTTGCGCACATCGATATTTTGAAGGGGATCATAAAGAGCTATCAGGAGGCGAAAAACAGATGATCTACGAGAGCCATGCACATTTTGACGATAAAGCCTTTGATGCGGACCGGGACGCGCTGCTGGCGTCCCTGCCGGGGGCGGGGATCGGCCGGGTGATCAACGTTTCTTCGGACCGGCCCTCCGTGGATTCCACGCTGGCGCTGGCCGAAAAATGGCCGTTCGTCTACGCGGCGGTGGGAATCCACCCTTCGGAGCTGGAGGGTCTGACGGATCCGGACTGCGACTGGCTGAAGGAACGTCTTTCCCATCCGAAGGCCGCGGCGGTGGGAGAGATCGGGCTGGATTATCATTGGGAAAAAGAAGAGGCGGCGCGCGCCCTGCAGAAGGAATGGTTCGCCAGGCAGCTCTCGCTGGCGCAGGAGACAGGGAAGCCGGTGATCATCCATTCCCGGGAGGCCGCGAAGGACACCTGGGATGTGATGGAGACGTGCCGGTGGGACGGACTGCGCGGCGTCATGCACTGCTTTTCCTATACGAAGGAGACGGCCAGGGACTATCTGAAATGGGATTTTTACTTCGGCATCGGCGGCGTGGTCACGTTTCAGAATGCGAAGAAGCTGAAGGAAGCGGTGGAGTACATCCCGCTGGAGCGGATCCTGCTGGAAACGGACTGCCCGTATCTGGCGCCGGTCCCGTACCGGGGGAAGCGCAGCTCTTCCTTGTATCTGCCCTATGTCGTGCAGGCGATCGCGCAGATCAAGGGCGTCAGCGCGGATGAGGTGGAGCGCGTCACCTGGCGGAACGCGCAGGAGCTGTTCGGCGTCTGAAAGGGGAGCGGTGATTGGCCGCACGGCTGATATCCGATACAGCAGAATACCGGTCCGCATATCCCGTGGAATGGAGGAAACTATGGAACTACTGGGAATCCCGGCAAATACCATTGCCGTTTTGAAAAAATACGACTTTAAGATCCAGAAGAAATTCGGACAGAATTTTCTCATCGATCCCCATGTACTGGAAAAGATCGTGGAGGCCGCGGAGCTGACACCGGAGGACTGTGTGGTAGAGATCGGACCCGGCCTGGGCGCGATGACGCAGTATCTGGCGAAGCGGGCCGGGCGCGTGGCGGCAGTGGAGATCGATCGGGCGCTGATCCCGATCCTGCAGGAGACGCTGGCGGACTGTGAGAATGTGGAGATCATCAACGAGGACATCCTGAAGGTGGATCTGGCCAGGCTGGCGGAGGAGAAAAACGGCGGCAGACCCATCAAGGTGGTGGCGAATCTTCCTTATTATATCACCACGCCCATCGTGATGAGCCTGCTGGAAAAGCGGGTGCCGCTGTATTCGATGACCATCATGGTGCAGAAAGAGGTGGCGGAGCGGATGCAGGCCGGTCCCGGCGGGAAGGAATACGGCGCCCTGTCCCTGGCGGTGCAGTATTTCGCCGACGCCCGGATCGTAGCCAACGTGCCGCCTAACTGTTTTATCCCCCGTCCCGGCGTGGGCAGTGCTGTAGTCTGCCTGAAGCGCTATGAAAAGCCGCCCGTGTCCGTTCCAGATGAGGACCTGCTCTTTTCCGTCATCCGGGCCTCCTTCAACCAGCGCCGCAAAATGCTGGTGAACAGCCTGTACAACGCCGCGGGCCTGTCTTTTTCAAAAGAAACCGTGCGGGAGGCCCTGCTCGCCTTGGGAGTACCGGAGACCGTGCGCGGCGAGGCCCTGACGCTGGAGCAGTTCGCGCGCCTTACGGAACTTCTGGCCGCCGCAGCGGATGATAAAAGATCCTGATACGAGGCCTTCGGGCCTCATATCAGGATCCGCCTATTTTTTATTTCTGCTGCCAATATCGCTTCACGGTTTCCAGAGCCTCCGCCTCTGTCAGTTCATACTGCTCAGCCAGCTGCTGACCCGTCAGCTCCTGGGAAATGCCCAGATTTTGTGCGATCCTGACAAGTTTCTCTATTCCCTCCTGTAGCCCTTCAGCCCTTGCGATCCTTCGGGTTTCCTGCACATCATATGGTTCAAAATTTGCAAATAATTCTCCCATACGTCTCTCCTTTATCTGCCCTGCCAGACGCGCCGACTCCTCTGCGGGGACATTGATCCGGTCCAACAGCATTTCCACCACATGCGCCACCGTGTTCAGCAGATATCCCGGCGTTTCCGCAAGCGCTTTTTCCAGATATTCCGGGCTGACCTCTTTTCCCAGGACTGAAAATTCCGCCGCCCGGTGCAGCTTCGTGATCATCATCAGCACCGAGAGAGCGTTCTTTTTTTTCATCAGATCCGCGTTGCTGTAATCCTTCAGCTGCATTAAGATACAGCTGTAATCCGGGATATATGCCCCCAGCACATCGCTCAGCATCACGCGCTCATGCAGGCTGGTCGCCGCCGTCCAGTCCTCCTGACCGTCATAAAACAGAACCGGCAGGATCGGCGGATATTTAAAGTCCTTTGTTTTGCTGATCCCCTCCCGCTTCTTCTCCATCTCCTTTTCATAGTCTTCCCAGATGAAGGCCATATAGCGGAAGATCTGCATGACTACATTATAATCGACATCCGACTTATGTTCAATAAGGGAAATCAAATAAAACGGCGTTTCCGCATCCTGCAGCTTCACCCGTTTGACAACGTCAGAATCCCGTTCCTCCACAAACATATGTACATACCGTTCGGATACGTCTTCAATATCCTCCGGCTGCACATTTTGGAGCAGCGGAATATCCACGTACCCTCTCAAAAACTGTGCACAAAGGATCGGATCCTCAAAAATGATCTTGCTGGAGCTGTCTCTGTGTCTGGAATTTTTCAATCCGTCTGTCATTCGACATACCTTCCTTTCCGGCATGGGATGCGGATTCAGGCGGTTTTCGGACCGCGCATCCCTGCCTAAGCTTTATTTGATTGGTTCCTCAGGGATGCTGACCGATATTCAGCGGCGGCGTGGCGCCGTTGAAATGCGTTAGATTCCTTATCAGAAATAAGAAAAAGGATCTGAGAACTCAGATGAAGATTTTCTTCTATCACTATAGCAGATAATGCTGCGCCTGACAAGAAAATTCCGGCGGCAGGTCTGACTGACCTACAGGCCTCAGTGCTGGCAGGTCCCCGGCAGCTTTCGGGTCGGCTAGGTGAAAATATCTTTTTTGTGAACCGGGATATCTTTTGTTACAATGTATGAGTGAAGGGCGAGGAGCCCGGAACAAAAGACGTCTTTTGAAACCGGAGGAAATGCACGGTATGAACCTTGTACAGATGCACCAGTGCATGGAAGCATACGGAAAAGAGGTATATGCCTTCTGCTGTCAGCTCACGCGGAACAGGCAGGAGGCGGAGGATCTGTATCAGGATACCTTTTTGACAGCGTTGGAGCGTATGGAGCAGATCGATGCGCAGGGCAATCCCAAAAGCTGGCTGCTCTCCGTCTGTCTGCGGATCTGGAAAAACCGGAAGCGCAAATTCGCCTGGCGGCAGCGCATCGCCGGGGAACGGCTCTATGTGGAGGAGGCCGACCGGCCTGAAGCGGCCGCAGATGCGCCGGAGGAGGCGCTGATCACCGAAGAGCGGCGCAGACAGGTGCGGCAGGCGGTGGGAAGGCTGGAAGAAAAGTTCCGAATACCGGTGTACCTGTACTATACCGCCGAGCTGTCCGTGGAGGAGATCGGAACGCTTCTGGGGATCCCCGCGGGCACGGTGAAAAGCAGGCTGTATAAGGCGAGACTGCTGCTTCGAAAGGAACTGGAGGGTTTTGATCATGACTGATAAAGAAATGGATCAGCTTTTAAAACGCGCCCTTTCTCCAGAAAGAGAGCCGGATGTCCGGCTGAATGAAAAGATCATGGAAAGAATGGGAGGACGTTTGACAATGAGCGGAAAACAGAAAAAAAAGAGAATATCCTATGCGGCGCTGGCCGCGGCTGCGGTGCTGGTGCTGGGGACGTTGGCGGCCTTTGGTGTGTGGCACTATCTGAGCCCCGATCAGGTGGCGCAGGAGGTGGGAAATGTGGGACTGCAGGAGGCATTTGCGGGTCCGGACGCCGTTTCCGTCAACGCGGCGCAGGAATTCGGCGATTATCGGGTGACGCTTCTGGGTGTGGTCTCCGGGAAAAATCTGTCCCGGTATGAAGGAATGGAGACGCTCGAGGAGGATAAAACCTATGCGGTGACGGCGACGGAGCGTACGGACGGCACGCCTATGCCCGACACCTCGGACGACGCCTACGGGGAAGAGCCTTTCTTCGTCACGCCGCTGATCCGGGGGGAGGATCCGGCCTGGATCAATGTGTTCACGCTGGGCGGCGGTGGTTATTTGGAGACGGTGGTCGACGGCGTGACCTACCGGATCCTGGAATGCGACAATCTGGAGAAGTTTGCGGACCGCGGTCTGTACCTGGCCGTCAATTCCGGTTCGTTTCTCGATCAGAGCGCTTATACTTTTGACGAGACCAGTGGCGAGATCAGCCGGGCGGAGGGCTACGACGGCGTCAACGCGCTCTTCGATCTGCCTCTGGATGCGGGTAAGGCGGACAGAGAGGCCGCGGATCAGGCGCTGAACGCGATCTGGGAGGAGCTTTTCCCGGACGGCAGATAAGCGGAAACTCCGCGGACCAGTGAAGACCCCTGCCGGAGCTCCCCGCTCTGGCGGGGATTTTTTTGTGGATTCAACGATTTAACAATTTAAATGGAAAAAGTCCGAACTTTCGGTTGACAGCCTGCGGCGGACATCTGTATAATTTTTAATTGATAGAATTTCCTTATAAGGAGGATGTTACAAATGAAAGCCTTAAAAGCAATCATGAGAAAGGACAGGCTGTTCATCCGGGTCGCCATAGGTTTTGTCCTGGGCGTTCTGCTCGGTATCCTGCTGCCCGATCTCAGCATCAAGACCAAGGTCGTGGGCGATATCTATCTGAACATGATCAAGCTCATGATCATCCCCATCGTGTTCTGCGCGGTGTTCTGCGGTATCGCCAACATCCGTGACGGAGCGCTGCTGCGCCGCATCGGCGCGCGGACCGTGATCCTTTATGTGGTCATGTTCGTGGCTTCGTCCGTGGTGTCCCTGGCGATCGCCTGGATCATCCGTCCCGGACTGGGCACGGTGTTTGACAATGCGCCCACCTATGATCCCGCCAATCTGGTGACGCCTACCGTTTCCAGCTTCCTGGCGAATATCGTTCCGTCCAACATCATTCAGGCGGCGGCCAACGGCGACACCCTGCCGGTGATCCTGTTCACCATCGTCTGCGCGGTGGCTGTGGTGGCGGTGGAAGATAAGGCGAAGCCGGTTCTGGATCTCGTCAACGGTCTTTCGTCCGTCATGTTCAAGGTCCTGGGATATTTCATGGAGTTCTCTCCCATCGGCGTCATGTCCCTGATGGCCTTCTCCGTGGCGCAGTACGGCGCGGGCATTTTCGGCGCGCTGGCGAAGTACATCGGCACCTGCTGGCTGGCCTGTATCGTCACGTTCCTCGTGGTCATGGTCCTGCCGGTGTGGCTCTACACTAAGGTCAGCCCCGTCAAATTCATGAAGGCCTGCGGCAAAGTCGCTCTGGTGACGCTTTCCACGACCTCCTCCGCGGCGACCCTGCCCACCACCATCAACGTCAGCGTGGACGATCTGGGCGCGCCCGAGGATATTTCCCGGTTTACCCTGCCTCTGGGCTGTACCATCAACATGTGCGGCGGCGCATGCTCCTTCTGCTGCCTGGCCGTGTTTGTATCCGATTTTTACGGCATCAATCTCCCTCTTGGGACGATCATTTTCCTGGTGCTTGTGGCGACGCTGATCAACATGGCGGCTCCCGGGATCCCCGGCGGCGGCGTGGTGCTGGGCGCTTCCTTCCTTTCCATCATCGGTCTGCCTTTCGACCTGATGGGCGCCATCAGCGGCTTCTACCGTCTGCTTGACATGGCCTTCACCACCATGAACGTGGAGGGCGATGTGGCGGCGAATCTGATCATCGCCAAGAGTGTGGGCGAATACGACGCTTCCCGTGCCAAATGAGGCGCGTAGGATATCAGGGCATGGAGGGCAGCAATTCGCTGGCCTCCGCCCGCAATATGACCGCCGCTCTCGGCTGGAATGAGGTGGAATATGTGCCGCTGATCACCTCCCGGGGCGTGGTGGACGCGCTGAAGGCCGGGACCGTGGATTACGGCGTCATGGCGGTGAACAATCACATCGCCGGTCCGGTGCGGGAGAGCGAGGAGGCTCTGGCCGGACTGGAATACCGGATCCTGGCAGAGGACACGATCCCGATCAGCCACTGTCTTTTCACCAAAGATGCTTCTGTGACGGAGATCAAAACGGTGGCCTCCCATATCCAGGCGCTGAAGCAGTGCGCCGGGAATCTGCGCAGGCTGTACCCGGACGCCGGACGTCAGGAGGTAGAGGATACGGCCATCGCCGCCAGGTATCTGGCGGAGGGGACGATCCCGCCCACGGCGGGCGTGCTCTGCCGCAGAGATGCCGGAGAGGCCTTCGGGCTTCATCTGCTCCTCGCAGACCTTCAGGACGATCCCCGGAACGCGACGGATTTTATTTTGATGACGCTGGGAGGTGACTGAATTGGGAAAAAAGGCTGTAGTGGCCGGTCTGGGGCTGATCGGCGGCTCCATGGCGAAGGCGCTGAAAAAATATACGGATTATGAAGTGTACGGGTGGAACCGGACCCGTCTAGTGGCCGAACAGGCCCTGGAAGAGGGCGCGATCGACGGGATCGCTGGGGACGCGGAACTGGCGGACTGCGATCTGCTGCTTCCCGTGCTCTATCCGCAGGCCACCATTCAGTTCCTGCTGGACGTGATCCCGCGCATGAAAAAAGGCGCTCAGGTGGTGGATCTGGTGGGGATCAAGGCGGCGCTGGTGGACGCGGTGGAGCCCTGTGCGCTGGCCTGCGGCATCCGCTATACCGGCGGTCATCCCATGGCGGGACTGGCGAAGGCCGGTTATCAGAGAGCTTATGCGGAGCTGTTTCAGGGGGCCAACATGATCCTGGTTCCCACGAAGGCAACGGCGGAGGGCGACCTGGAGGCGCTCACCGCGCTGTTCCGGCAGGTGGGCTTCGGGACGGTGAAGATCTGCGGCAAGGAAAAGCATGACCAGATGATCGCGCACACTTCCCAGCTCGCCCATGTCGTTTCCAACTCCTATGTGAAAAGCCCGGCGTCTCTGGACTATGTGGGCTATACCGGCGGCAGCTACAAGGATATGACCCGGATCGCCTGTCTGAACGAGATGGTCTGGAAGGAGCTGTTCATCCTGAATAAGGAGGCGCTGATCCCGGAGATCGACCGTCTGATCGGACATATGACGGAGCTGCGGGATGCCATCGCCGCCGGGGACGCGCAGAAGCTGGAGGCTTATCTGCGGGCCGGACGGGAGGCCAAGGAGGCCATCGACGCGGCGAACCCCGGACAGCCTTCGGACTGAGGAACAAAAAAAGATATGCGGGGCGCATCAGCGCCGGAATATGATGATCGGCAGATTTTATCGTATGTATAAAATCTGCCGATTTTTTTGCCCCGGATACAGAGAGAGTATGACGGAGAAACATTCGTGTGACTTAATGTAAAAATCATGAGAATATTCGCTGATTTTTACACGAATATTTGGCATGACATAAGCACTTTCTGCGGGAAGAAAGACGGAGCTTCTTTCTGGCGTTCATGCTTTCCGAAGGGCGGGCGTCTGCACATTTTCGCAGGCCTCCACGTCGAAGGGCCTGTCCATGGTTCCCAAAAATCCGGGTGCGGCCGTCACGGAGCAGTCCCGGAAAACGGCGTTGGCCGCGTGTCTGGCGTACAGGGCGCTGTGCGCATCTGCCGAGGACGGGCCGAAGGTAGGACGCAGATCGAAATATCCGCCGGGCCAGCGGCTCTCGTGATACAGCTCCAGGGAGACGCCGTCGAAAAGGATACCGTCGATATTGGCGGACTCATTCTGGCCGGGGAGCTCGGCAACCGGATTTTTGCTGGGGAGTAAAGAAGCCTTTTTCCCGTCTTCTGTCAGCCAGGAGGGTTCTCCGTGGATCAGGATCCCGTTTTCGCTGCGGCAGCGGATGTTCTGGAAGCGCACATTGCGGATCCGCCCGATCCGGGTCTTTGGCTTCCGTTTCAGCGCCGTGACGGCGATGGGCTCAGCGGCGCCCCACCAGTGGGCGGGCGAAAAATGCCTCGTTTCGATGGTGATGTTGGAAAACGTGACGTTCTCGATATCGCCTTGATCCCGCAGCTGCAGGGAAATGCCCCGGTTGGAGCGGCTGATCGTGCAGTTGTGGACAAGGATATTGCGGAAGGCGTCTTCGCTTTCCGTGCCGAACTTGATGGCCGCGCTGGTGGAGATCAGCGTGCAGTCGGAAACGACGATATTTTCACAGGGACCGTACTGCATGGCTCCGGCCGTGTTTTTGAACACAATGCTGTCGTCGGCGGTTTCGATGTGACAGCCGTGGATCCGGACGTTCTGGCAGTGATCCGGATCGATGCCGTCGCAGTTGGCCATATTCAGGCTGTTCAGGATCCGAATGCCGTCGATCAGCACGTCCCGGCAGCCCACCATGTGGACCGTCCAGAAGGCGCTGTTCGCCAGCGTCACCTGATGGAGCGTCAGATGCCTCACATTCTCCAGATAGAGCAGCGGGACCCGGGGGTATTCGGCCCCTTCGATGTGCCAGGGATTCTTCTCTCCGTGAAAGATCTCCTCATTGCCGTCGATCCGGCCGAATCCGGTGACGGCGACGTTCTCGCAGTCCTTCGCATAGAGGAAAAACCGGGTGGGGAGGCCCGTATATTCGCTGTTCTCATAGGAGGGGACGTCCCTTTTGGCGGCTGCCGGGGAGGCTGTGCCTGCGGGAGCGTAATCCTCCTGCCGGTCGCTTCCCTTCAGGACCGCGCCCATTTCCAGATGCAGCTCCGTATGGGAGCGGAGGGTCAGCATGCCCGCGCGGTACACCTTTCCGCCGGGGAGCAGGACCCGGCCGCCGCCCTGGGCGGCACAGGCGTCGATGGCGCGCTGGATCGCGCAGGTGTCATTGGAAACGCCGTCGCCGACGGCGCCGTAGTCGAGGATGTTGTGAGTCATAGAGAGCCCTCCTGTGTGATTGTGCGGCAAAGAAGATATCCTTGCAATGCATTTTCTGATATGTTATTCTGGAACCAGCCCTTCGGGGCCGGGCTCCCAAAACGGGTAAGCGGTTGACCTTTTGCCGGATCCTCATCCGAGAACTTCCAGAATCAACGGAGGTGGTTCAGATGGAAAATAAAGCGAAAGGTACATACGATGAACACGATTCTCCGCATCCTGGAGATCGCAGCGTCTCTGATCGGTTCTGCCGTGAAGGCTGCTGAGATCCTCCAGCGGATGAAAAGGAAACATCAAAAAAGCAACCGCACCAGCCAAAGTTAGGTTGCTTTTTTGTATAGACAACTAATCGAGGCCAACCGTTTGCTTTACGGGAGTCCTTTCGTTTATTATACTATCATATGCCCGTTCTTGTGTCAATGAGATTCCTTTGATTCTGTTTCTAATAAAAGCGTCAGGATCTCAAACGCATGGAACCGCAGCGCCGCCTTTCCGCCTTCCAGCGGGATCGCGGCCTGTTTTTCCTCCAGCATGTTGCACTGCCAGACCCTTTTCACCTGCGGCGGCAGCGAAAGCAGGCTGCTTCCGGCCATGCCCATGGGTTCGTAGAGCCGCAGGACCACGCCGTTTGCCGCGTCCAGCGCGGGTTTGCAGGTTTCCAGGATCAGCGCGGAGCCCTCGACGGAGAAATAGCTGCGGGAAGCGGCCGGGCCGCTGACCGGTCTGAGGTCTTCCGTTGTTGTCACCGCCGTGTTGTATTCATAGCCCTTCTGCACCACGCCGCTGTACTGGAACGGGCCGCGGAACGGATAGAGCACATAGGTGAACCGGTGATGTCCCTGGTCCGCCGTCATGTCGGGAACCGCGGGGGCCCGCAGCAGGGTCAGCGACATCCGGCTGTCCTTCGCGGAGAGGCCATACTTGCCGTCGTTGATCAGGGCGAGGCCGTTGGCGCCGTCGGTCAGCGCCGCGTAACGGTGGTGACAGGTTTCGTACAGATCCTGTTCGTACCGGCGGGAACGGTGGGTGGGCCGCCGGATATAGCCGAACTGAATTTCCTCCAGCACTTCTCTTGTGAATACGCCGGTGGGGAAGTCCGCTTTCAGGATGCGGTGCCTTTCGTGCCAGTCCACCTCCGTTTCAAAACGGATCTCGGGAAGCTGTGCCGAAAGGAAGATCCGCTGTTTCCATGTGAAATGCGGTTCCCGGCGTTCCACGTACGCTGTGAGAGAGCCGTCCGCTTCTTCCCAGGAAAAGACCGGTTTCGATTCCAGCGGAACGGGGATGTTTTCATACATGCGGCCGATCTCCCAGGCGTCATAGTAAATGTTGACATCCTGGTACATCCGGAGTTCGTTTAAAGGCGCGGCGGCATATTCAAAGCCGGTCTTCGCATCCGTCAGGCTGAGAATGCGGCCGCAGTGATCCAGAACGGCGGTATAATATGTATTGCTCACGGTCAGAGAATCCGGGCCAGCGGTGAAGCGCCATGCGTCGGAAGAGCAGGCAAGTCCGTTGGAATGCGGCGCTGAGCAGCCGGACGGATTCATGTCGCCGTCTGCTCCCGTTGTCGCAGTTTCCGCGCGCTCAGATGTTTCAGGCATCGCACTTTCCGCGCCCTTCCCCTCTTCAGCCATCACATATCCGCAGGGCGGCAGCGAAAGTCCCCGCCAGCGGCGTTCCCAGCTCAGCGAATTGAAGACCGCGGGGCCGCCCGCCAGCCGCTTCAGCAGCGTCCGGGAGAGCGCCAGGCTTCGGCGGATCACTCCGTCCAGCTTCGCCATGGCTTCCTCGTTCACCCGCTGAATGGAGGAACCGGCCAGCACATCGTGAAATTCCTGCTCCAGCAGGTCGTCCCAGAGAGAGGCCAGCAGGGCGGTGACGGAGACCGACTGGCGGGCAGCAGGGTCCCCGCAGCGGTCTGTCGGAAGACCTGACGTCTCCGGTGCGGTCCCTGTTCCGTCCCACAGCGTGTCTGTTCCGTCTGTCGAGGCACCTGTTTTGGCAGAAGGGGTGTTTGCTCCGTTCTGCAGCAGCGCCGGACAGATGTCTTCCGATTTCCCCTCCAGCCGCAGCAGCCCTGCCAGAAATTCCGCTTCCCGCAGCGCGCTTTCCGCGCGGCGCACTCTTCCCTTGATCCCGGCGACGGCGGTGTAGGTGCCCCGGTGCCAGGCCAGATACAGCTCCCCGTAGGAAACCTCCGGGATGTTCTTTTCGGCGAGGCGTTCAAAATAGCGGACGGGGCTTTCCATGGTACAGCGGGGAAGCCCTTCCAGATCCCGGCACCGCCGGTAGGTTTCCAGCATGATCTCCGTGGCGCCGCCGCCGCCGTCCCCGTATCCGAAGGGGAACAGCATGCCGTCGATATGCTCCTTCTGATTCCGTCTGTCCTCCCAGCGGGAGCAGAGCTGAGAGGGCGTGAAGCGCGAATTGTTCTCAAAATAGATATGGGACAGGATGCGGGTCCCGTCGATGCCCTCCCACCAGAAATTATTATAAGGAAAGGGTTCGCACTCCGGATCGCTGCGCAGCAGCTTCTGTGTGGCGAAATAGGGCACGCGGCAGCCCGCCATGATCTGCGGCAGCGCGCCGGAAAAGCCAAAGGTGTCCGGCAGCCAGGCCAGTTTGCTGTCCGTGCCGAATTCCTGTTGGAACCAACGCTTCCCTTTCACGAACTGCCGGATCAGGCTTTCGCCCCCGGGCAGGTTGGAATCGCATTCCACCCAGAGCGCGCCCTCCGGGAGAAAAGCGCCCTCGGCGTATTTTTCTTTTACGCGCCGGTAAAGATCCGGGTAATATTTTTTCAGATTTTCCAGCACCGTGGGACAGCACAGGAGAAAACGGTACTCCGGATAGCGCTCCATCAGCTTCAGCTGATTGGAATAGGTGCGGGCGCACTTGCGTTTTGTCTCGTCCGTCGTCCACAGCCAGGCCAGATCCAGATGGGACTGGCCGAAGACCGTATAGGCCGGGACGGTGTCCCCGTTCTTCTTCTGCAGGAGCGGCTGCAGCAGGGCCGCCGCACGGACAACGCTTTCGGTCCGGGCCGGTTCTTCCAGCTCGAAGTCCGCGGTGTAGGTGAACTCCTTCAGCGCCTGCGCGATCTCCATGCCCCGGAGGCTGGAGTCGGGAAGCGTCAGGAGCAGATCATAGAGCGTATGGTAATCTGCGTAAGCCTGGAACATGGCCTCGTTCCAGACGCCGAAATGACTCTCCGCTGCGGTCACCTGCGCCTCGGGCGGCTCCGGCACGGGAACAGTCTCCCGGGGAGAAAAGCCGCCATCCTCCCGGCGGGCGCCGTGGCCCGCGTAACCCTCCGCATAGATCTCGTGGACGCGCCCGGCCTCAGCCTGCGCGGCTATTTCCACAAAGGCATGTGCCTTATCGATGGAACCGGCTTCCTGCCCGTCCACATACACGAGCATTTCCTCCGCAGTGCCCAGATGGAGCAGGACCCGCCGCCCTGCCGCCTCCTCCGGGATGCGGACCGCGGTGCGGAACCATCCGTATTCCCATTTCTTTCCCCATTTGGTGCCGGCGGGAAAGGGGCGGAAGTCCCCTTTTTTCGCGGCTTCCAGACTCAGGAAATCCATGGTGGTGAATCCTTCCATGTCCAGAGTGCCGAGGGGCCGGTAAATGTTTTCTTCAAATGCTTCGTCCCAGATCTTCAGTCGGGAATCCCATTGTCTGCCCAGATTCATGCTGTACTCCTTTGTCTGCCGGGGCGCACTGCCGCCGGACGTTCTGTCCTTTTATTGTAATGGCTGTCATGCAAAAAGTCCATGCAAAATACGGAAAAACAGCGGGATCAAAGACAAAAAAAAGCGTTATCCGTGTCGAGGAGGATCAGAAGATCAAAAGTCTTCGACCGACCGTTCCGGGCGTTGACAATCTTCCCGCGGCGGGAGTATCATTTTAAACGGAAAGAAGATAAACGGACAAGCAGATCGTTATCAGGGAGGGTATTTAAATGGAAAAACGAGAGACAGGGTCCTTAAAATGCCTGAACGCGCTGGGGCTGAAGCTGATCGCCATGGTGCTGATGCTGAGCGATCACATATGGAATGTATTTCTGCAGAGCAACGAGAGTTTTCACTGGATGACCTACATAGGGCGGCTCGCCTTCCCCATTTTCGCGTTTCAGATCGCGGAAGGGTTTGCCTATACCCGTAATTTTAAAAAATACTGGGGCCGCGTTTTTCTGTTCGCGCTGATCTCTGAGATCCCGTTCAATCTGGCGTTTTACGGTTCGATTTCGTTTCCGGATCATCAAAATGTGATGTTCACATTCTGTATCGCACTGCTCATGCTGGAGCTGATAGAGAAATCGCGCGAAAAGGGCCGGACCGTTTTTGTGCTGACGTCCGCCGCCTGTATTGTGTTGGGCTGCCTGATCGGCTATGCGGCGCAGGTGGACTATTACGGCGAGGGCGTCCTGATGGTGCTGCTGTTTTACTTTTTCCGCAATATGCGTTTCGGGTGGATCGGGCAGCTGGCGGGCCTGCTCTTTTTCAATCTCGGCTTATACGGATGCCGCAATGCGGTTCGGTGGTTTACCGCTGTTCTGGCGGTGTATGCGCCGGAAGTCCAGCCGCAGAGCGGGTGGCTCACGATAGGCAATTATATGTTCCCGCTTCCGTTTTATGATCTGGCGGCTGTGGACTGGAGGCCGACAGAACAGGCGCTCGCCGTGCTGGCGCTGATCCCCATATGGCTGTACAACAGGAAGCAGGGGCCGCACAGCCGCGCGCTTCAGTATGTGTGCTATGCCTTTTATCCGGGACACCTGCTGATCCTGGGTCTTTTGGCGAAGCTCGTTTTGGGCTGACCGGAGACGGACAAAGCGGAATGTACCGGTGATCCCCAAAAGGGAAAGACGAAACGGAGGTCTGATCGTGATGAGGCAGGAATATTTTCCGGACGGTACGCCCATTGACGGATGGTTCTATGACATCTCCGTGCCGGAGCTGTCGGAGATGGGCAGACAGTATGTGCTGACAGAACACGGGATCTTTGACGACGGGAAGCTGTACACCGCGCAGATCCAGCGCCTGATCGATACGGCGTACGAAAACGGCGGCGGCGTCATCGTGGTGCCGCGGGGCACGTATCTGACAGGGTCCCTGTTTTTTCGGCAGGGAGTGCATCTCTATGTGTCGGAGGGCGGCGTGCTGAAGGGCAGCCCGGATATTCAGGATTACGAGATCCGGATGACCCGGATCGAAGGAGAGAGCTGTCTTTATTTCACGGCGCTGATCAACGCCGACGGGGTGGACGGCTTCACCATGTGCGGGCCCGGGACCATCGACGGAAACGGCCTGAAGTCCTGGAGGGCGTTCTGGCTGCGGCGGACCTGGAATCCGGCCTGTACCAATAAGGATGAGCAGCGGCCCCGCCTCGTTTTCATCTCCAACAGCAGAAACGTGCTGGTGGCACAGCTTCATCTGATCAATTCCCATTTCTGGACGAATCATATTTATAAATGCGATCATGTGAAATATCTGGGCTGCGATATCTTTTCTCCGGCCGCGCCGGTGAAGGCGCCCAGCACGGACGCTTTGGATATCGATGCCTGCAGCGATGTGCTGGTGAAGAACTGCCGCATGGAAGTGAACGACGACGCGGTGGTGCTGAAGGGCGGCAAGGGCCCCTGGGCGGATACGGCGGCGGAAAACGGCGCCAATGAGCGGATCCTGGTGGAGGACTGCGAGTACGGGTTCTGTCACGGCTGCCTCACCTGCGGCTCCGAGTCCGTCCATAACCGAAATATCCTGATCCGGCGGATCCGGGTGCGGGAGGGCAATAACCTTCTCTGGCTGAAAATGCGGCCGGACACGCCCCAGCATTACGAATATATCACGGTGGAGCAGGTGGAGGGAAGGATCGAGAACTTCCTCAACGTCAACCCCTGGACGCAGTTTTTTGACCTGAAGGGGCGGACGGATCTGCCGGTCTCGCTGGCGGAGCATATCCGCATGGCGGACTGCCGGTGCGCGTGCGGGACATTTTTTGATGTGAAAAAAGAAGATTCGCAGTATCGGCTGGCGGATTTTACCTTTGAGGACCTGCGCATCACCGCAAAACGGAACGGGTTCGAAGAAGGTGTGATCGAGGGCCTTCGCATGGAAAATGTGGCAATAGAGCAGTATGACGAAAGCTCCGGGCAGGATTAAAAAAACCGATGCCGTCCTGCTTCTGCCGGGCCCGAGCCCTCACAGGAGCAGAACAGCATTGAGAGATCGGCTTATTTCTGAAAGCCGAAGACCTTTTCCAGCCACCGCAGGCTCCATTCCACCCAGCGGGCATTGTACGGATCGGCGGGCCCCACTTCCTCCGTGCAGGTGGACATGCCGTGATCGCCCGCGGGGAAGACGTGCAGCTCAAAGGGGACTTTGGCGGCGGAAAGGGCGGCGGCGAACCGCAGGCTGTTTTCCACCGGTACGGCCCCGTCCGGGGCGGTGTGCCACAGATAGGTGGGCGGCGTCGAGGCGTCCACATGGGCGTCCAGGCCGAACCAGGTATATTCCGGACTGCCTTCCCTGGCGCCGCTGACGTTTTGGATCGAGTCCACGTGCGCGTATCTGTCCGCAAGAATGACCGGATAGCCGAGGATCATGGCGTCGGGACGGATGGCGCCGCATTGGAGATCCCCGCCCCAGAGCCCTTTGGCGGCGGCAAGGAATTTTTCTTCGTTATACAGCGTTCCCAGGGACGCGGCCAGATGCCCTCCCGCGGAAAAGCCGCAGACGGCGATCTTTCCGGCGTCCAGCTTCCATTCCGCCGCATGGGCCCGCAGATGGAGCATGGCGGCGGAAAGCTGTAAAAGCGGCCGGAAGTCCCGGGCGTCTGCGCCTACGGCGTAGTCCAGGATGAACACATGGTATCCGGCCGCAAAATAGGGCTTCGCTACGGGCTCCGCCTCCCGGGCGGAAACGAATTCATACGCGCCGCCGGGGCAGATCAGCACGGCAGGAAGCGCGCGCAGGGGCCGCCAGCCCAGATCGGGCTCTTCCTGCAGCCAGGCGGTGACGGTGCATTTTTCCGTGAGTTCCGGTTGAAAAGTAAAGCATTTCATAAGACGATTCTCCTTGTATTTTGATCATATTGTTTCAGATTCCGTGCGCTGTCAGCTTCTCATCAAGATCTCAGCGCCGGACGCTGTCGGTCTTCTGCCGAGACCTTAACGTCTGCGCACCGGCCGTCTGATCAGACTGCCGACAAAATCCCGTCCCAGAAAATAGAGCCGTTTATAATAGACGAAGGTGGACACCAGAACGAAGCCGACGCTCATGCCGATCAGCGTGAGGATGCAGTCGAGCGCGTTGGCATACATGGCGTCCATATTCCGCGTCATGAAGTTCACCAGCGTGTTGTAGAGCAGGCTGCCGGGCAGCAGCGGGATGATGGCCGGATAAAGAAAAACGGTGGACGGCATCTTTTCCCTGGCGGCCATGATCTCGGCGTAGAGCGCGGTGACCATGGTGGACAGCAGAATGTAGATCAGCCTTTCCTGCGTGAACTGCATCAGCAGCAGGTAGACGCAGCGCGTCAGCGCGCCGCTCAGACCGGCCCGCAGCACATATTTCTGATCGATGCCGAACACGATGGCCAGCCCCGTGGAGGCGATAAAGGAAAGCAGAATGAGCTTGACCGTTTCTACCATGAGATCCCACCTCCGAACATAAAGATGCTGATGCCCAGCCCCAGCACGATGGCGGCGGCGTCCAGACCGGCGGGCGGCGGCGTCTCGCTGCACACCTGTCTCGAGAGCTGATTGAAACGGCTGATCCGCTTCATGTCGTTGTTGGCGGGCGGGACCATGACGTGGCGCGTCGCCGACTGGTTGTCCGCGTTCTGCGCGCTGAGGATGATGGTGGAGCTCAGCGAAAAGATGCTGATGTCCGTCAGCCGGTAGCTTAAGCAGATGCGGTTCATGGTGTCGTTGACGCGTTCCAGATTGGCGCCGCAGCCCAGCATCCGCTGCCCCAGCGTGGCCGCGAAGTCCAGGATGTAGTCCAGATCGTTCATCGGGAGTGTTCCTTTCTCTGATGGTATGGGACGTGAGAGCGTATGATTTCTATGTATATATTAGTCCTTTTGAGGGCGGGATGCAACGGATATCTTGCTTATGGCGGAATGCTCATATGATTTTGTACAGTATAATGGAAAGCAGATGAAATTGAGAAAAATGTGTTTTGGGGTTGTCAAACGGAAATAATGTGGATATACTAATGTTACAATATTTAACAGATTCATGGATATTTACATGCTGGCTGTTCAGATATCTAACGCATGCTTCTGGGAGGTTTATCATGAAGGAGTTTGATGCAAAAAAATTTTGTGCAGATTTGATTGCTCTGCGCGGAAAAGAGACGCAGAGCGTATTTGCGGAAAAGTTGGGCGTCAACAGATCTACGTTGTCGTTGCTGGAAAATGCCAGGCAAATGCCGACGCTCGATATTCTCAATCGTATGTGCGGTCTTGCTGGAAAAAATACGGATGAATATTTTGTGGAATCGACGACAGATGCGCTGGTTTATCTTATGGGGAATCTGGATAAATCTGATAAACTGAGGATTGAAGAGATGGCCGAAAGAATTCGTATTAAAGAAAAATATGAATTATTGGCGAAAAGAGGATGTTATGACGTCGATCGATCATAAAGAGTTGTTTGAGAAGTATTATCAAAATAAATATGATTTTAACACGGCATCCCTTTCTCCGAATGAAGTCGCGGATATTAAGAGGCTTGCACGGGAAAAACGGGTAGACTACGCTCTGGCTCCGATGGGAACAGGAGTTTTTGGATGGATCCTCAGACAAGGGGCTGATATTCGTTTTGAACTTGTCCCCTTCGATTCTGATAATATCGACGGGATGCTGTATATCCCGACAATCGGAAAAGAACGTGCATATATCATTCTCAATGCAAATAAACCGTTGATTAATCAGATTTTTACCGCAGCTCATGAATTTTATCATTATATAAGAGATTACGCCAGATTCAAAGATACACCGTATATCTGTGATTTCCAGATGCTGAAAGATGTGAATGAAATGAAGGCATGCAGATTTGCGGCTGAGCTTTTGCTGCCGGAGGAAGCGTTATCGCGTGAAGTGCAGGACTGGCAACGGATTCTTGAGATCGCTGTTTTCAAAAGAACAAGTTTTGCCGATTTTGCATCTCTGAGCATATTATTGACTGTAAAGTATCAAATGCCGTTGAAAGCTGTTATTTACAGGCTTGTGGAAGAAGGATATATCGACAGTGCAGACACATATATAAAAAATTACGAATTTATCAAAAAGATTCTGCAGGAAATAAAGATTTTTGGAAAGCGTGTGGACGAGCTTTACAGGACCGAGAATAATTATGTGCTCCCTTACGGTGCGACATATCAGGATATGGAAAAGGCTTTTTCAACAGGAAATGCATCCAGAGAGGATATTCTGGCGGATGCTTCGAAGCTCGATCTTGATATGAATCTCATTAGGGATTTCCTCGGTGAAGATGCGAAAGAAGAAAATGATGATGATGACGATGATGAATTATTTGCGATCATTAACGCAAAACAGGGGGTAGATGCCTTTGATAACGCCGCTGAAAAAAACGCCCCTGCATGATCTGCAGAATAGACCGATTCTTTTTGATGCCAACATTTTCATGGTAGGAATATCGGAACGGGCGACGGATAAGAAATACTCCTTTGAAAATATGAAGCAGTTGTACATAGGACCTTTATTTGAATGCTTCACGGATATTTATATTCATGATGAAGTATATAAAGAGCTGGATAATGATGCCAGAGCCTTTGTGGATGCTTATAAAGGGAAAAATGTGACGATAGCAGCGGAAGGCGGGCTTTACGGAACAGATCCAAAGTATACGACGATTTTCAATCGTATCGCCGAACATGAGCTGGTACGATATGTACGAGGACGTTCAAAGGATCGGGCGAAGTGTACAGTCTGGCCTATGCCGCATATCGTAATATGAATTATTTCTGTTCAAAGGAGATCATGGTCGATAATGTGGCCCGCGAGTTGGAAGAGCTAAAGAATATTGATATCATAACTTTCGATATCGTGCTTTTGTCGGCATATGTATATTATGCAAAGCAAAATAATAATACTTATAGCAAGGGCCTGAAAGCAGTTTATAAAAAGCATTGCGAGGATGTGATCAAAAGGCACGGACTGCCGTCAACGCTTGGAGAATATATCAAAATGTCCCAGGATTACTTATAAGACAGTTGCTTGTAATAAGGGCGTCCCGCGAAACCGCGGGACGCCCTGTCTGTCCGTATTATTCTGCAGCGGGCCCCGCCTTTACGGCCGCTGTCCCAGTCCGCCCTCCAGCGTCAGCGTCTCGCCGGTCATATATTTGAAATCGGGAGAGGCAAGCTGTACGCAGACCCGGCCGATCTCCAGCTCGGCGTCGCCGAAATGCCCCGCGGGCGGCGTGTGCACGTTGGCCTTGTAGGCGTCCGGATATGCCATCTGGAACTGCTCCAGCTGGGAGGTCCATGCCAGCGGACAGATGATGTTGACGTTGATGCCGTCCTTGGCCCATTCGGTGGCGGCCACACGGGTCAGGCCGCGGATGCCTTCCTTGGCCGCGGCATAGGCGCACTGTCCGTAGTTGCCGAACAGGCCCGCGCCGGAGGCGAAGTTGATGACGGAACCTTTGGTCTCCTTCAGGTGCGGATAGCAGGCCTTCATATAATAGAACACCGCGTACAGGCCGGAATAAACCGCCAGGTCGAACTGTTCCGTGGTGTGGTCCGCCAGCGTAACGCCGGAGGCGGAAGCCTGCGCGTTATTGATCAGGACATCGATGTGTCCGAAGGTCTCGATCGTCTTGTCGACGACGTTCTGGACGACGGCCAGATTGTCCGCACCGGCGTTGACATCCGCCTGTACGGTCAGGACCTGGATGCCGTAGAGGCGCTCCAGCTCCTCCTTCGCGGATTCCAGCTTCTTCACATTGCGTCCTGTGATGACCAGGTTCGCCCCCTCCTTCGCATAAGCGGTAGCGATGCCGTAGCCGATGGAGCCGCAGCGTCCGTCACTTAAGACGGCGCGGCCGGCGCCGGTGATGATGGCAGTCTTGCCGGTTAAAAATCCCATGGGTACTTCCTCCTTTTTTGTGTTGACAGCGGAAAGCCCGAAGAGCCCATATCCCGCGCATATGGCAAGGTCCGCCCAGTGCACTCCCTGCGGCAGCAGGGAAGGCTCGCACATATTCCGCGGACTGCGGCGACGTCTGTCCGGCGCGCGTCCTCTGTCGTGAAAAACGCGTTTTCTGCAGTTTTCTACTTTTCATTATACCTGTGTTTTCTAAAAAGTAAATGAAATTTTCGCAAAAGTCATTGTAAAGTATTTGGGAATATTGTAACCTTTTAAATGTCGGAGGGGCGGCCCTTCGGAGACGGAGGGTTTGCGGCGGAGATGGGCCTGCGGGGCACAGGTTCCGCTATATTTATGAGGAGACAGAGGAGAATGGATCAGCAGATCTGGCTGGTGGGCGGCAGCGCGGCGGCGGTGCTCGCGATATTCCTGCTCGTCGGTTTTGCCTTCTGGAACGCCAGACGGCTGCGGGACCGGCTGCGGGGACGTGAGCTGGACGGGATGGAAGGACACGAATTCGAACGGTTCTGCGCGGATCTGCTCAAGCGGCACGGCTTTCAGGAAGTGGAAGTCACAAAAGGGAGCGGCGATTTCGGCGTGGACGTGCTGGCGGAGAAGGACGGCGTGACCTATGCAGTGCAGTGCAAGCGCTACGACGCGCCGGTGGGCGTGAAGGCCGTGCAGGAGGCCTGCGCGGGACGGGAATATTATGACCGGATGGTGGGAGCGGTGATGACGAACCAGTATTTCACCCAGCCCGCGGTGGACGCGGCGAAGAAGCTGAAGATCCTGCTCTGGGACAGGGGCTATCTGGAGTCGATGATGGAGGAATAACGCGTTTCATGCCGGAAGGAGAAGTTGCATGAGCTTTGTGGAATTTGAAAATGTGAAAAAGGTATATCACATGGGCGAGGTGGATATCGAGGCGCTGCGGGGCGTCAGCTTCCGGATCGAGAAGGGCGAGTTCTGCGTGGTGGTGGGCGCGTCCGGCGCGGGGAAGACCACGATCCTCAATATCCTGGGCGGCATGGACACGCTGACGGAGGGGACCGTGCGGCTGGACGGCGACGAGATCTCTTCCTATAAGAAAAAGCAGCTCACCGCGTACCGCCGTCATGAGATCGGCTTCGTGTTCCAGTTTTACAATCTGGTGCAGAACCTGACCGCGTTGGAAAACGTGGAGCTGGCCTCTCAGATCTGCCGGGATCCGCTTCCGGCGGCGGAGGTGCTGAAAAAGGTGGGGCTGGAGGAGAGGGCCAACAATTTTCCGGCCCAGCTTTCCGGCGGCGAGCAGCAGCGGGTGGCCATCGCCCGGGCGCTGGCCAAAAATCCCAAGCTGCTTTTGTGCGACGAGCCCACGGGCGCGCTGGATTACAATACCGGTAAGGCGGTGCTGAAGCTTTTGCAGGATACCTGCCGCGGCAGCGGCGTGACGGTGGTGGTCATCACGCACAATCAGGCCATCACGGCCATGGCGGACCGGATCATCACGGTGAAGAACGGC
>CANRMT010000015.1 GCA_947631815.1 uncultured Eisenbergiella sp. | reverse complement strand
CATTATCTTCATCAATAAGTTCTTCATTGAAATTCATTTCTTCAACTAAATTATCTGCTCCTTCAAATAATTCCATATGGTATGACTCATATCCTTGATGCATTCTGTTGCTGTACAAAATCCATACAGCACCCTTGAAATAGGTATAAGAAAGAGTAAAACCTTCGCCTTCTCCTGCGGCAAATCCATATACCTGACCATCCCGTGCGTCAAGATATATCCCTCCGTAAGGCCCATTCAGAATCAGTTCGTTTTCTCCGTCGTTGTCAAGATCGATTTTCTCTCCGACAGAATAAGCATCCCATTCTTCAGAATCCATATTTAAATCAGTGATATAAAATGTCGATGTCGAATCCGTAGGATCAACGGCGTTGATCGAACCGTTGACAAATAAATCTAATAGTTCATCTGCTGTCATTTCCGGATCTTTGTTTTCGTCTGCTTCTGTGGGCGGGATTTCTGCAGACGGATTCTCCGAAGGGACTTCTTCGGTTTGTCCTTCCGCGGCGGACGTTTCTTTCTTTTCATCTGCTTTTGCGGACGGGATTTCAGTAGACGGATTCTCCGAAGGGACTTCTTCTGTTTGTTCTTCCGCGGCGGACGTTTCTTTTTCTGTTTCGTCGTTTCCTGGTAAAGCTGGTTCTTGTGTCTGGGCGAATGTCTGCGTCTGTGATGGCTGCTCACTGTTCACGTTGGGCGAACATGCCGCAAGGGAAAACATAAGACAAGTCACAAGAAAAATAGCTGCTCTTTTTTTCATGATGATAGGTTTCCTTCCGTCAGCAGGTTCATCAAAAACGCTTAGCTTTTTGAATCCGTTACATTATACTCCCGGCGGACTGGATTTTCAATACTGTTTGAGCGCATCCCGCATATTCCTTTTCCCGAAAAACAGATCCCCGGCGGCTTCAGAAAGGCTGGAGAGCCGCCGGGGCAGGAGAACAAAACGCTAAATGATTATATTCCCGTTTTCATCCGGCACCATGGGCAGTGCGATCATCAGGTCAATGAGCGTCATGGCGAAGGATACACCTGTCCAAAAGAAGATGAGATAGAGGGTGCCGATGACGGGCTTTTTCGCGTAAAAGCGATGTGCTCCGCAAAGCCACCCGCAGGTGAGGGCGAGACGTATGTATTTCTTCCGGTTGACCGGGACCTTGCTTTTGACGGTGTACTCGGCATACCGGTCCCCAAGGCGCTGAATCTCCGGGGAAAAGCAAAAATGCTCCTCGAATTCCGCAAGAGCCGATCCGCATCCATCCCAGACGGTCACGTTAAGTCCCGTCAGCGCCTGGATCAAGATTTGCGCGTGTTCTATAAAGTCCATGCTGTCACCCTCAATCATTGTGCTATATGTGTTATTATATCATGGAGAAAAAGACTAAATTAGAATAAACGGGTGGAAATTAGAAAAAACGTGAAAAATCTGTAATGGTAAATGATCTTTTCGGGAGCAGTATTCCGGAAAAAGATGACGGCCCCTTGTTCGGATAGACTTCTCCCTTGATTCTGTGAGAAATGGACAGGCCAACGTTCGCAAGAAAGCGGTTTTACCATATTGACAAGTTTCGCATCACTTGTTATAATTAGCCTATAACAGTTCGAGCGAAAGCACAAGTGGCTCGAAGCTGTTATAATAAAGAATAGTTAAAACGAAGCACAAGGAGGCGCGGAGGATGGCAAAACAATCAGAACAGAATACAGACAGGTATTATGATGTTTTCCCTACCATGCTGCGTGGAATACTCGAAAGCCATCCGAAGGACGGTCATTCCACAACCTATAAAGCGCTCGGTGAAGCGGTAGGCGTGAGGCAGCAGACGATCAGTCAATACGCCAGCGGACAGACACAGCCGACAGCGGATGTGGTTCTCCGGATAGCGCAGTTTTTTGGAGTGTCTGTAGATTATCTGCTCACAGGCGTTAGTTCTTATAATAAGGAATACAGTGAAGAACTCGGCTTGTCCGAATCGGCGATTGAATGCTTGAAACGAGCCAAGGAGATGTATCCGCAGACCGATATAGAGCGTACACGCACGATTCCCTATCTGGATGAATTGCTGTCGGACAAGGATTTTTATGAGTTTCTGGATGCCCTTTTCTATTACATAGACGGTCTGCGAGGGGCGCAGGGAATGACCGATGCAATGAAGGATCATTTCAAAGAATTGGATATTGAGGGATATTTCGTCTGGCAGCTACAGATGTATGTGCAGGAATTTGTACAAAAAGAGGTAAAGAAGCTCGGACTGGATATCTCTATGGAATAGATACTACCCTCACTATAATCGCTACTTTAATTAGCAAATAGATTGGAGAGAATAAAATGATCAGAGACATTGTTTCATCTAATGACAGCGTAGCTCCTAATATCAAGGAGATTGAAATATTAAAAGCAAACTTCCCATCATGCTTCCGTGAGGATGGCAGCTTTGATATCGTACGTTTCAAAGAATTTCTTGGAGATAAGATAAATGTGTCTCAGGAGGGCTACGAACTGCGCTTTCTTGGAAAAAACTATGCGAAAATGCTTGCTGCTCTGGACACAGAGACAGTTATCGTACCTGACGAGGAACATAATACAAAACCAGAGAATAAAGAAAGCAAGAATGTGTATATCAGCGGAGATAACCTTGATGGGCTAAAGCATCTTCTCAAGTCATATGCTGGACAGGTTAAATGCATCTATATTGATCCGCCCTATAACACGGGAAATGACGGATTCGTATATAACGATGATTTTGGATTTACAGTCGATAATCTTGTCGAAAAGCTAAGCATCGATGAAGAACAGGCAACCCGTATACTTGATCTTACCAGTAGAGGCAGTGCATCGCATTCTGCATGGCTGATGTTTATGTATCCGCGTCTTCAACTTGCGCGAGAACTTTTAAGTAATGATGGCGTTATTTTTATATCAATCGATGATTACGAGCAAAGCAACTTAAAACTGATGTGTGATGATATATTTGGAGAACAAAATTTTGCAGGTCAAATCGTTGTTGTAAACAATTTAAAAGGTAGAAATGATCGTGCAAATATTGCAACTACTCACGAATATCTACTTATGTATGTTGCAGAGAAATTTGTTTCCGGGGGCTTACCTTTAACTGAAGAACAAAAAGCCCAATACAAGTATACCGATGAAAATGGAAATGCGTATGCCTTAAGAGATTTAAGAAAACGTGGACGTCCTGATCGTCGAGAAGATCGTCCTAATATGTATTTCCCGATATACTATAATCCCGAATTGAACAAATGCGCCATGTCTCCTGATAATGGATATGAAAAAATCGTTCCATTACGAGGAGACGGAAGTGATGGTAGATGGCGTTGGGGAAAAGATCATGTGGCATCTTCCCTTGAAATATTACATCCCGAAAAGAATAACAAAGGTCGGTGGGGAATAAAACATAGAGTTTATTTGAACCCGTCCTTAAATCCTGTTATTGAAGACGATGAGTTTGATGAAATGGATGATGACGAGGAAAGAACCTCTAAGGCTAAATCGTTTTGGCAAGGAGGAGAACTGTCTTCGGATGTGGCAAGGAGAACGTTAAAAAAGATAATTCCAGACATTGAATTTGACTATCCTAAATCTGTAGATTTAATCAAGCGTGTTCTTCATATGGGATTAGCCGGAAATCCTGAAGGTGTTGTTTTAGACTTTTTTGGCGGGTCGGCTACAACCATGCACGCCGCCATAGAGTACAATATTGAAAACGACAAGAATGTGACCTGCATTATTATCCAGTTGCCAGAGGATTTAGATGCTAAATTACCTAATTCTTCTGGGGAGAGTAAAAGCAATTTGATTAAGAACATTAATTTTTTGGAGTCACAAAAGAGACCGCATACACTCGATTATTTGGGTATTGAAAGATTGTTGAGTGTAAAAAAACACCTGCTGGAACACACGACTGATAACATAGAAAGGTATGTAGGGTTTAAGCACTATACTCTTAAAACCGTTGATGAATCCACATTGGATAAATTGCAGAAATTCGATAACACAGGTTTTATCTCTGATAGAACCGTATATGATCTATTTGGGACAAATACTATTCTCACAACGTGGCTCATTCATGACGGCTATACATTTACCAATAAATGTCGGACGATTGATCTTGCAGGCTATACTGCGTATTGGTGTGAAAATCATCTGTATCTGATTAATCCTGATATGGAGGAGGATGCAGTCAAAGCACTGATTGACCGCTATAACAGCGACGGGAGTTTCAACCCGCAGAATATCGTGGTATTCGGATATAGCTTTAACTATGTGAATATGGAAAATCTAAAAACCAATGTAAAGATCCTTCGTGATTCAGAAAAGAATCTGAAGGTCAATCTTGACATTCGGTATTAAGGAGGCAGCAGCGTGGAACTTATTCTTGAACGTGGTCTTGACCATCAACAAAAAGCCGTTGACGCCATTGCTGATGTGTTTGAGGGCGCTACTATCATTCCTCCGACAATTGCCTATCAGAATCCGACATTTGATCACAATGATGTGCGTATTTTGGAGAATATACGAAATCTGCAAAAGGACATACGAGAGGATTATCGACATAACGCTAACCCAGACACAGGCAGTTATCTGAACATCGACATTAAAATGGAAACAGGTACGGGAAAAACCTATGTTTATACACAGACCATCTATGAACTTCACAAACGGTATGGATTCAACAAATTCATTATTGCAGTACCATCATTGCCGATAAAAGCGGGTACAAAGCAGTTCATCGAGGATAAGTATGTACGTCATCATTTTGCCGATGCATGTGGATATAACTGTGAAATCAAACTCGGCGTTCTGGAAAGCCCTAAAGCAAAGAAGAAGGGTTTTCTTGCTATGCCTGCTCCTGTCCGTGATTATGTGACAGGCTCCTGTCAGAATGCGAATAGAATCTACGTCCTCCTTGTCAATATGCAGTTGCTGACAAACGGAAATATGCTGACTCGTTTTGATTATGATTATCTGGTTGAAGGCTTCTACAGACCATTCGACGCGCTGCGTGCAACAAAGCCAATGGTAATCATTGACGAACCACATCGCTTTGCCCGCGACCAGAAGGCATATCAAGCAATCGCTACAGAATTACAGCCTCAAATGATAATCCGCTTCGGAGCAACATTCCCGGAAACGACCATCGGACGTGGACGGAATAAGGTTTCCGTTAAGGACTATAATCATCTGATTTATGAACTGAATGCTTGTGATTCCTTCAATCGTAATCTGATCAAGGGCGTAGCAAAGGAACATTTTGAGCCGCTCTCCGCAAAAGAGGAAAAAGTAAAAATTATTTCCATTTCAGCAAAAATTTCTGCTAATTTCCAGCTGCGCAGGCAAGGTGATACTCCCAAGACCGTCACGCTTAGTGCAGGCGACTCGCTATCCATGATAGATTCTGTGTTTGAAGGAATAAGCATAACTGCAATTGGAAAGAACTTTATTGAGTTTTCCAACGGACAGATAAAGTATCAGGGAGAAGAATTTAATACTGATATATATTCATCCTCTTATCAGGAGCAGATGGTAAAATTGGCTATCCAGCGCCATTTTGAGACTGAACGACAGAATTTTTCCGGGCGACAGTTTAAGATTAAAACACTGGCATTGTTTTTCATTGATGATATCACTTCCTACCGTGAATCTGATGATGAAAAAGAACCATATCTCCGAGAAATGTTTGAGCGTTTGCTTGCTGAAAAACTTACTGAAATGATTGATACACTACCTTCCGAAGAGGATGAATACCGGGAATATCTGAAGGCAAGCTTGGCTGATATTTCCGGTTGTCATGCGGGGTATTTTGCACAAGACAACAGCGATTCTGATGAGGATATTGCAAGAGAAGTAGATGACATTCTCCGTAATAAGAAGGGGCTGATTTCTTTTAAAAACGAGGACGGCTCATATAATGTACGGCGCTTCCTTTTCTCTAAGTGGACACTTAAAGAGGGTTGGGATAATCCGAATGTGTTTACGATTACAAAACTCCGTTCCAGTGGAAGCGAGAATAGCAAACTGCAGGAGGTTGGTCGTGGTCTGCGTCTTCCTGTCGATGAAAACGGCAATCGTATCTCAAATGAGGAATTCCAATTAAACTATATCGTTGATTTTACCGAGGCTGACTTTGCCCAGCGTCTTGTGGATGAGATCAATGGCGAACTTCCGGAAACGATGAAGATTGACCCGAATGATCTGGATCGCGTTGCAAAGGCAAGAGGAACAGATTCAACATCGCTTCTTGTAGAATTGCTGACAAAGCAATATGTTGATCCGCATATGAATATTAATTCCGAGCATCGAAACTTCTTCTTTGCAGATTATCCCGAGTTTACATCTGGTGTTAAGGGCGGAAAGGTGACAGACAGAAATAAGAAAAAAACGGGAACCGTAAAAATCCGAAAAGCGATTTATTCAGAGTTAAAGGAACTGTGGGAAGCCATCAATAGGAAATACTATCTATTTTATGAGAGAGAATTGGAAGACGAAATCCCTGATGCGTTACTGGGCATTCTCTCTGAACATGACACCTTTGCGAGGACAACGGTGTACAGCCGCCGAGAGAAAGTTGCAGTCAACCCAGAAGTAGGCAGAGTGGAACTGCATGAAGGCAGTGGCGTAACATATACAGTTGATCATCCGCTTGCATATAATGAGTTTATCCGCAGGATAAGTACACAGACGAGCATACCGATTACCACAATTCATGCTGCCATGTGCAAACTGGCAGAGAATAAAAAGATTGGAGAAGATATCATTAATGAATACTCCGCAGCCCAGATAGTCAGAAAATTCCGAGACTGGAAGATAAACAATACGCAAACAAGATTTCGCTATTCTAAATCACAGCAACCAGTGACAGAGACTGCCCTTACATACAAGAGCGGACAGCCAAAGGAATTTCTTAAACAAGGTGTTGTCGGAACGATGCTGATTCCCGGCACTCCGTCCGCAAAATATCTGTATGATACTATTGCTTTTGATTCTCCGCTGGAGAAAGACAACATCATGACCGACATCACTGAAGTTGTAGTATATGGAAAGATTCCCCGTTCAAGCATCGCAATCCCGACAATTGTGGATGAAAACTACAGCCCTGACTTTATGTATGTAGTCAAGAAAGCTGATGGGACGAAGGAACTAAACATTGTGATCGAAACAAAATTGGTCGAGAACCAATCAACGCTGCGTGGCAAAGAGGAGGCAAAGATAAAGTGTGCTGAAATATTTTTCCGGCAGTTGACACTGGATGGCTACAAAGTATCTTTCCACACTCAGTTGAGTAATAAAAAGGTTAAACAAATTATTGAAGAAGTTATAAGTGCATAAAACAATGGCAGCCATGTAAGGTTTTGTCTCACATGGCTGTTTTTCTTGTGTTTTTACCATAAAACGATTAGTAGTTTCAATGTTATTCTAAGGTATGGTGTGAAGCGTTCGCGACAAGAATGTAGTTGTTTCCTTACGATTTGTTCCAAAGCGGATAAGCGGGTCAGGATTCGCTCACGCCTGAATAATGTATTGCGATCAGGATATGATCAAGCGAAGTCCGGCGAGGGACTGTCCGTGGACGAAGCCTTTGCTAAAATTCGTGAGGAGTCTCGTTTCCTGGAGCTTTTCACAAAGCTTTGTTGCCGTACTTATCACTGCTGTCCGTATCTTGTCGCCGATTATATCATTCTTTACCGCTCGCAATATGAAGAAATGTCAGAAACGGAGTTATAAAACTATCTTACGGGCTTCCGTTGCTGCACTGCGGCATTTTTCTGAAAAATAATTGAACATCCCGCCCCACTGGATTATAATGAAGGCACAGATGATGCGAGCATCATCTGTGCCGCTACTTTACAATCCGCTATGCGGATTGTAAAGTTTCCATCAGCGGCCGCTACTTTTCGATCCGCACAGCGGATTGAAAAGTTTCCATCAGCGGCCGCTACTTTTCGATCCGCGCAGCGGATTGAAAAGTTTCCATAAGCCGCTACTTAAAAAGGAAGAGAGGACTTTCCAAATGATCGTACAGCAATACAGAGATATGCTGGGCGCCAAATCCGTGATCCGGACGCTGTCGGAAGCCGCCGCCGTCCGGGCCGCGCAGATCGGCAGTCAGAACGTATTTGATTATAGCCTGGGCAACCCGTCCGTGCCCGCGCCCGCCTGCGTGAAGGAGGCGATGATCTCGCTTCTGCAGGAGGAGGATCCGATGGCGCTGCACGGCTACAGTCCCACGCTGGGCATCCCGTCGGTGAAGGAGGCCATCGCGAAGTCCCTGAATGAGCGGTTCGGGATGAACTACGGGCCGGAGCATATCTTCCCGGTTTCCGCGGCGGCGGCGGCCATCGCTCACGCCCTGCGGGCAGTGTCAAAAGAAGGGGACGAGGTGCTGACCTTCGCGCCGTTTTTCCCCGAATATCATCCGTATGTGGATCTGACTGGCGCGGTCCTGAAGGTGGTGCCCGCGGATACGGCCCGATTTCAGATCAATTTCCCGGCCTTTGAGGAAATGATCAGCGAAAAGACGGCGGCGGTCCTGATCAATACGCCCAACAATCCCTCGGGCGCGGTCTATTCCGCACAGACGCTGGAAAAGCTGGCCGGTATCCTCCTGGAGAAGCAGAAGGAGTACGGACACGATATCTTCCTGATCTCGGACGAGCCCTATCGGGAGATCGTTTTTGACGGCAAAGAGCAGCCATATGTCTCCAGATTCTACGCGAACACGATCTCCTGTTATTCCTTTTCCAAGGCGCTGTCCCTGCCGGGCGAGCGGATCGGATATCTGGCCGTGAATCCGGCCTGTCCCGATGCGGCGCTGATCGTGAACATGTGCGGACAGATCTCCCGCGGTATCGGGCACAACTGTCCCACCTCGCTGATGCAGTTGGCGGTGGCGAAGGTGCTGGACCAGACGGCGGATTTTTCCATCTATGAAAAGAACCGGAATCTGCTCTACGACTGTCTGACCGACATCGGCTTCGAGGTGGTGAAGCCGGAAGGGACGTTTTACATTTTCCCGAAGGCGCTGGAGGAGGATGCCGTGGCCTTCTGTCAGAAGGCGCTGGCCTATGATCTGGTGCTGGTGCCCGCGGACACCTTCGGCTGTCCCGGCTATTTCCGGATGGCCTACTGCGTGGACACTGAAAAGGTGGAGCGCTCCCTGCCCGTTCTGCGCAGATTCGCGAAGGAAGTATACGGCAGGGGTTGACCTGAGACGCCCGTTCCGGCATGGGCGGGCAAAGGGAGGCATACAATGATATATCAGGCGGGACTGGTGCTGGAGGGCGGCGGGATGAAAGGCGTCTACACCTCCGGCGTGCTGGACTTTTTTATGGATAAAGGGATCGAATTCGCCAAGAGCTACGGCGTATCCGCGGGCGCGTGCACGCTGTGCAGTTATCTGTCCGGCCAGAGGGGCCGGGGCTACGCGGTGTCGGTGGACTATCTGGGGGACCGGGATTACTGCAGCCTTTACAGTCTGCTCACCACGGGCGATCTGTTCAATGTGGACACCTGTTACCGGAAGATCCCGGACGAGCGCAATCTCTACGATTATGATGCTTTTGACCGGAACCCGTGCAAGGGCTATGCGGTGGTGACGAATATCGAGACCGGTCTGCCGGAGTACATTCCGCTGCGGAACATCCGCCGGGATATCGTAGCGGTCCGGGCTTCGGCCTCGCTGCCGCTGGTGTCCCGCAATGTGCGGATCGGGGCAAATCTGTATCTGGACGGCGGCCTGTCCGATCCCATTCCGCTGCTGCATTCCGTCACGGACGGGAACCGCAAAAATGTGGTGATCATGACCAAGGAGGCGGGATACCGCAGGAAGCCTGCCGGTCAGCTGTGGCTGTTCCGGCTGCGCTACGCCCGCTATCCGAAGGTTTACGAGCTGATGAAAAACCGCCATATCGAATATAACAGGACGCTGGACTATCTGGAGGCGCAGGTGCGAAGCGGCAGCGCGTTCCTGATCCAGCCGAAGAAAAAGAGCGATGTGGGGCGGATCGAAATGGATAAGAGCAAGCTGCGCGCCCTCTATGAAGAGGGCTATGCGGACGCGGCGGACTGCTATGAAGCGCTGCTGTCCTATCTGGAGAGGCCGTAAGAACCGGCTCGGGCGCGAAAGTCAGCCGGGCGATGAAGTCCGGATATGAGAACCGGCCTGAATGGCAAAGGCCGGAAAAGAAAAAAGAACGGGGAGAAAAATAAGGCGTGGAAACGGTCATCGAAATCTTAAAGGCAGTGCTGTTCGGCATCGTGGAGGGGATCACGGAGTGGCTCCCCATCAGCAGCACGGGGCACATGATCCTGCTGGACGAATTCGTGCACATGAACGTGTCGGAGGAATTCTGGGAGATGTTCCTGGTGGTCATTCAGCTGGGCGCGATCCTGGCGGTGGTGGTGCTGTACTGGAACAAGATCTTTCCCTTTGACTTCAGCCGAAAGGCGAAGAGCGTGATCCGGCAGGACGTTTTCGTGATGTGGGTCAAGATCGCGGCCGCGTGCATTCCTGCCGCAGTGGTGGGACTTCTGTTCGACGATATCCTGGAAAAATATCTGTACAACGCGGTGACGGTGGCGGTGATGCTGATCCTGTTCGGCGTGGGCTTTCTGTTCATCGAGGACCGCAACCGCGGGAAAAAGGCCAGGGTGCGGAGCCTGAAGAAGCTCAGCTTCCGTGACGCGCTGATCATCGGCCTGTTTCAGCTCATCGCGGCGGTCTTTCCCGGCACCTCCCGTTCCGGCGCGACCATCCTGGGCGGCCTGATGATCGGGGTTTCCCGGACGACGGCGGCGGAATTCACCTTCTTTCTGGCCATTCCGGTGATGCTGGGGGCCAGCCTTTTGAAGATCGTGAAGTTCGGCTTTTCCTTTACGGGCATGGAGGCGGCCCTGCTTCTGACCGGCATGCTGGTGGCGTTCGTCGTTTCCCTGTTGGTCATCCGGTTTTTGATGGGCTATATCAAAAGGCACGATTTCAAGGCGTTCGGCTGGTATCGGATCGCGCTGGGCGCGCTGGTGCTGGTGTATTTCCTTTTCCTGAAAAAAGCGTGAGAGAGAGAACGGATCATCGTTGCAGTTTTCTCTGATAACCCATTGACAAGGTGTGTTGATGGGTGTATTGTTGATACAACAAATCCGACATTGCGACAGGAACGGTTTTAGAGAATTTGTCCGGGAATCTTCTGAGCCCCCGGTTTTTTTGTGTCCGGATCTGCGGAATGATCACTGTATGAAAGGATGGGAAGGAAAATGTTTGTTGGAAAGAAGAAACAGATCTCGTTCATTATGGCGCTGCTGCTGATCATCGCGCTGGTCTCCGGCTGCGGGAGCCAGGGGAATTCCGGCGCGGCGTCTGCCGGGGAGCCGGAAGCCGCCGAAAGTACCTCTGCGGAGGCGGGCGGAGATGAGCTGGACAGCGTTCTGGCGGCCGGGAAGATCGTCGTCGGCGTCGAGGGCACATACCCTCCCTTTACCTATCATGACGGAAACGGCGAGCTCGTCGGATTCGACGTGGAGGTGGCGGAGCGGGTCGCCGAGAAGCTGGGCGTGGAGGTCGAGTTTGTGGAGGCGGCATGGGATTCCCTGCTGATCGGCATCGACTCCGGACGGCTCGATCTGGTGGTCAACGCGGTGAGCATCACCGAGGAGCGCGCGGAAAAATACGACTTCACCGCTCCCTATTATTATGAAGCCCGGCGCGTGATCGTCCGCGCGGAGGACGACAGCATTCAGTCGGCGGAGGATCTGAACGGCAAGAAGGTGGCGACCAACGTCACCAACGCCTTTATCCCCTGGTATGAATCCATGGGGGCCGAGATCGTGGGCATCGATACCAGCGGCGAGGCCATCGAGCTGGTGCTTTCCGGCAGGGCGGACCTGTGCGGCACCAGCGTTCCGGTGCTCAATTCCTATATGGACGAGCATCCGGATGCGGAGGGCAAGCTGAAGGTCGCCTTCGTGATCCCCGATTCCGAGGATCAGATCGCGATCCCCGTCCGCAAGGGAGAGACGCGTTTCCTGGAGGCCGTCGATCAGGCGCTGGCGCAGCTGCGGGACGACGGAACGCTGAAGGAGCTCTCGGAAAAATATCTGCAGGGCGATTACACCTCGTCCGCCTATGAAGAGTAAGGAATTTAGGAAACGATATGAGTGAAAGACTTTGGGAGATCCTGGCATCCTCTCTGCCCAATCTGCTGCTTTACTGCGTGAAGGTCACGATCCCGCTCACGGCGTGCATTTATGCGCTCAGCCTGGTCCTGGCGTTTCTGCTGGCCCTGGTCCAGGTCCTGAACATCCGCGTCCTGAGCGGCGCCGCGCGCATCTATGTGTGGATCTTTCGCGGCACGCCGCTGATCGTCCAGATGTATATCATCTTTTTCGGACTGCCGTCGGTGGGGATCACGCTGAATGCGTTTCCCTCCGCGGTGATCGCCTTTTCCCTGAACTATGCGGCGTACATGTCCGAGACGATCCGTGCGTCGATCCAGGCGGTTCCCGTAGGGCAGACGGAGGCGGGATATATGATCGGGCTGAATTATTTTCAGATCATGACGCGCATCGTGCTGCCGCAGGCGGCCAAGATCGCGTTCCCGACGCTGTTCGGCTCGCTGATCGGGCTCACCAAGGACAGCTCCCTGGCGGCCAGCATCACCGTGGTGGAGATGTTCAAGGCGGCGCAGCAGATCGCGGCCAGGACGTTTGAACCGCTGGCGCTCTACTGCGAGGCGGCTCTGATCTACCTGATGCTGAACACGGCGCTCACATTGCTGCAGAGATATCTGGAAAAGCGGCTCAGCTGGAAACAGCCCCTGACTGAGTGAGGAGAGTATCTATGTTGGAAGTGAAAAACCTGCGGTGCAGCTACGGGGCGAACCAGGTGCTCAAGGATATCAATTTCAGAGTGGATAAGGGCGAGGTGATCGCCATCGTCGGCAGCAGCGGCTCGGGGAAGACCACGCTGCTGCGCAGCATCAGCTTTCTGCATAAAGCGGACGGCGGCACGATCCGCTTCTTCGACTTCGAAAAGGATATCACCAGGCTGAAGGGCTCCGAGATCCGCCGTCTCCGCATGCGGCTGGGATATGTGTTTCAGAATTTCAATCTGTTCCGGAACATGACCGTGCGCCAGAACGTGATGGAAGGGCTGGTGACCGCGCGGCACATGGACAGGGCGGAAGCGGAGAAGATCACGGACGCGGTGCTGGAAAAGGTGGATATGCTGGAGCGCGCCGATTATTACCCCGACCAGCTCTCGGGGGGACAGCAGCAGCGCGCCGCCATCGCCAGATCCATCGCCTTTCGGCCGGATGTGCTCCTGCTGGATGAGCCCACCTCGTCCCTGGATCCGGAGTTGACGCGGGAGGTGCTGAACATCCTGACCCAGCTTGCCGCGGACGGGATCACGATGGTGGTGGTGACGCACGAAATGGGATTCGCCCGCAATGTGGCCAACCGGGTGATCTTCATGGAAGGCGGCGTGGTCGTGGAGGATGCTCCGGCGGCGGAATTTTTCAATCATCCGAAGCAGGAGGCCACGAAACGGTTCCTGCGGACGGTGACGGACGACTGCGGCTGAAGCGTGAAGCGGCGGGATGCCGCGGACTTGATCAACTTGGAAAGGAGTTTTTGACATGAAGATCGGGAATGTGGGAATTTTTGTAAAGGATCTGGAGGGCGCGAAGCGGTTTTTCGAAGAGTATTTCGGGGCCCGGGTGCTGAAGACCTATAATGAGGAAGAAAATCAGTATTATTCTTATATCATGACGATGGGGGACGGGCCGTGGCTGGAGCTGATGACGAAGCCGGAGATGGTGGACGGGCCGAAGGATCCGAACCGCACAGGGCTGGCACACATCTGCGTCCGGACATCGACCAGGGAAGAGCTGGACGGGATCGTCGCGAAGTTCAAGGCGGACGGCTACCGTATCCTCTATGAGCCCTCTTCTCCGGAAGGACGGGGGGAAGTGCGCGCCGTCACCTTTGAGGATATCGTGATGGAAGTGAATTATACGCCGGGCATGTAAGGCGGCTGCCGGGCCGCCGGGCCCGTGGGAAAACGGAATAACGGCATGGGAGGGCGCTGCGCGGTGTGCGGCGCCCGTTTTGTTGTCCGAAGGGCCTTCGAGGGCGATCCCGCTGAAGGGAATTCGCGCCGACTTTTCCCGACTTCCTGATTTTCATATTTTTTTCACAGTTTCTTCATAAGTATTTTTGGAAAAAAATGTTGACAATAGAAAGGGATAGTGGTATCTTTAGCATCAGAAGATGTTAGCACTCGAAGACGGAGAGTGCTAATAAAGACAAAGAGGAGGGAAGACCCGTCATTCCTTCCCCATTTATATGTCGGACGGCGCGGTGCGCGGGGGTGTGGAGATGGAACTGGATGAAAGAAAACAGAAGATCCTGCAGGCTGTCATCCGCAATTATCTGGAGACCGGCGAGCCGGTGGGCAGCAGGACGATATCCAAGTATACCGACCTGAACCTGAGCTCCGCCACCATCCGCAACGAGATGTCCGATCTGGAAGAGATGGGCTATATCGTCCAGCCCTATACTTCGGCGGGCCGGATCCCTTCGGACAAGGGGTATCGTTTCTATGTGGACACGATGCTGGAGGAGAAGGAGAGGGAGATCGAGGAGCTCAAAGGGCTGCTGGGCGAGAAGGACGAGAAGATGGACACCATGCTCAAGCGTGTCGCCAAGGTCCTCGCGGCCAATACCAATTACGCCGCCATGGTGACCGCTCCCCGGTACAGGGGCAGCAAGCTGAAGTTCATCCAGCTTTCCCAGGTGGAGGCGGGACAGCTGCTGGCCGTCATCGTGGTGGAGGGCAATGTCATCAAGAACACCATTCTGCATGTGGACGAGTCGCTGGATGCGGAGACGGTGCTGAAGCTGAACATCCTTCTCAACACGCATCTGAACGGGCTCAGCATCGATGAGATCAATCTGGCGATGATCGCGGAGCTGAAGCGGCAGGCCGGGATCCACAGCGGCATCGTGGGCGAGGTGATCGACGCGGTGGCGGAGGCGATCCGCTCGGACGAGGATCTGAAGATCTACACCAGCGGCCGGAACAACATGCTGAAGTATCCGGAGCTGACGGACAACCGGGAGAAGGCCAGCGAGCTGATCAACATTTTTGAAGAGGAGCACGCGCTGGGCGAGCTGGTGGCCGAGACGATGTCGGATGAGGGCAATACCGGGATCCAGGTTTACATCGGCAGCGAGACGCCGGTCCAGTCCATGAAGGACTGCAGCGTGGTCACGGCCACCTACGAGCTGGGGGACGGGATGCGCGGCACCATCGGCATCATCGGCCCGAAGCGGATGGATTATGATAAGGTCATCGGCACGCTGAAGACGCTGATGAGCCAGCTGGATTCGATATACGGGAAGCAGCAGGGCGGCACGGATGCCGATGCGGGCGGCCTGACAGGGATAGGAAAGGATGATGGATGATATGGCAGAGGAAAAGGATCTGGATCAGGAAGAGATCATAGAAGAAGGCGCGGAATCGGACGGACAGACCGGGACAGCGCAGGAAGAGGGCCCGGGCGGCGAAGCGGAGCAGCCTGTTCAGGACGGCGGCGCGCAGGATCCGGATGCGGCGGAGACGGCGCAGGCTGAGGGCGCGGCGGAAGCGGAACAGACGGAGCAGGACGGCGGCGCGGACGCGGAAGCGGCCGAAGAGCAGCCGGAGGAGGCCGCGGAGGACGACGGCGCACAGGACGGCGGGGAGACCAAAGAGAAGAAGGGGTTCTTTTCCCGCAAGAAGGACAAAAAAGACGATGCGCTGAAGACACAGATCGCGGAGCTGCAGGACCGGGTGATGCGCCAGATGGCGGAATTCGAGAACTTCCGCAAGCGCACGGACAAGGAAAAGTCCGCCATGTATGAAACCGGAGCCAGGAGTGTGATCGAGAAGATCCTGCCGGTGGTGGACAATTTCGAGCGGGGGCTGGCGATGGTCCCGGAGGAGCAGAAGAGCGAGCCCTTTGTGGACGGTATGACCAAGATCTATAAGCAGTTTCTGAAGGAGCTGGAGAATCTGGGCGTGAAGCCCATCGAAGCCGTCGGCAAGCCGTTCGATCCGGATCTGCACAACGCGGTGATGCAGGTGGAGAACGACGAGCTGGAATCCGGCACGGTGGCGCAGGAGCTCCAGAAGGGCTATATGTACCGGGATACCGTGGTGCGTCACAGCCTGGTGGCGGTGGTGCAGTAGCGGGAAGGGACGGGGAGCGCTTCCCCGGACAGAAAGAGGCCGTAAATGCGGCAGCGCAGAGCGCGAAGGCATTTTCAATAGAAAAAAGATCATTTCAGATAGCCGATGGGCGAGGAGGAGAAAAAGATGAGCAAGATCATAGGAATTGACCTGGGAACGACAAACAGCTGCGTAGCGGTCATGGAAGGCGGTCAGCCTACCGTTATCGCCAACGCGGAAGGAGCGCGGACCACGCCTTCCGTGGTAGCGTTTTCCAAGAACGGTGAGAGACTGGTGGGAGAGCCTGCGAAGCGTCAGGCCGTGACCAACGCGGAGAAGACCATTTCTTCCATCAAGAGACATATGGGTACGGATTACAGAGTGGACATCGACGGCAAGCGGTATTCTCCGCAGGAGATCTCCGCGATGATCTTACAGAAGCTGAAAGCGGACGCCGAGAATTATCTGGGCGAGAAGGTGACGGAGGCGGTCATCACCGTTCCGGCATACTTCAACGACGCGCAGCGTCAGGCCACCAAGGACGCGGGCAAGATCGCTGGCCTGGAGGTGAAGCGTATCATCAACGAGCCTACGGCCGCGGCGCTGGCCTATGGCCTGGACAACGAAAAAGAGCAGAAGATCATGGTCTATGACCTGGGCGGCGGCACCTTCGATGTTTCCATCATCGAGATCGGCGACGGCGTGATCGAGGTCCTGGCGACCAACGGTGATACCCATCTGGGCGGCGACGATTTCGACAACAAGATCATCAACTGGATGGTTTCCGAGTTCAGAGCGCAGCAGGGCGTGGATCTGTCCAAGGACAAGATGGCGATGCAGCGGCTGAAGGAAGCGGCGGAAAAGGCGAAGAAGGAGCTTTCCTCCGCCACCACCACCAACATCAACCTGCCCTTCATCAGCATGAACGCCAGCGGCCCGCTGCATTTCGATATGAACCTGACCAGGGCGAAGTTCGACGAGCTGACCAGCGATCTGGTGGAGCGCACCGCCGTTCCGGTGCAGAACGCGCTGCGCGATGCGGGCGTCACCGCCGCCGAGCTGGGCAAGGTACTGCTGGTGGGCGGCTCCACCCGTGTGCCTGCGGTACAGGATAAGGTGAGACAGCTGACCGGCCACGAGCCCAGCAAGACCCTGAATCCCGATGAGTGCGTGGCGCTGGGCGCTTCCGTACAGGGCGGCAAGCTGGCGGGCGACGCCGGCGCCGGAGACATCCTGCTTCTGGATGTGACGCCTCTGTCCCTGTCCATCGAGACCATGGGCGGCATCGCGACCCGGCTGATCGAGCGCAACACCACCATCCCGACCAAGAAGAGCCAGGTGTTCTCCACGGCCGCGGACAATCAGACGGCGGTCGACATCAACGTCCTGCAGGGTGAGAGACAGTTCGCGAAGGACAACAAGTCCCTCGGCCAGTTCAGACTGGACGGCATCCCGCCCGCAATGCGCGGCGTACCGCAGATCGAGGTGACCTTCGATATCGACGCCAACGGCATCGTGAACGTATCCGCCAAGGATCTGGGCACGGGCAAGGAGCAGCACATCACCATCACGGCGGGCTCCAACATGTCCGATGCGGAGATCGACAAGGCTGTGCGCGAGGCCGCTGAGTTCGAGGCGCAGGATAAGAAGAAGAAAGAGGCCATCGATGCGAGGAACGACGCGGATTCCTTCGTGTTCCAGACGGAGAAGGCTCTGAAGGATGTGGGCGACAAGATCGCTCCGGACGCGAAAACGGGAGTAGAAGCAGATCTGAACGCGTTGAAGTCCCTGTTGGATTCCACCAAGGATCAGGAGCTTACCGACAGCCAGGTGGGCGAGATCAAGGCGGCTCAGGAGAAGCTGATGCAGTCCGCGCAGGCGCTGTTCGCCAAGGTTTACGAGCAGGCGCAGGCGACCGGTCAGGCGGGCCCCGGCCCCGATATGGGCTCTGGCAGCACCTCCGGCAGCGGCAGCGCGGATGACGACATCATCGACGGAGATTTCCGCGAGGTCTGACGGACGGCGGATGATGAAAGCGCGCTCCCTGCGGCGGGCGGATATCCGGGAAGCATCCGTGCGGATGGGGATATCGGCAGCGCGTTTCGTACGGACAGCGCGGATAAAACGGCGCGAAGACGCCGGGACTGAAAAGACGGCAGCGGCGGACATACGGGGGCCATCGGTTTGGCCCCCCGTTTGTGCGCAGTGCGCCCGGCGGCGCACATTTAAAGGAGTATGGGAATGGCGGAACAGAAAAGAGATTATTATGAGGTCCTCGGCGTGGACAGGAAGGCGGATGACGCCGCTCTGAAAAAGGCATACAGAGTCCTGGCGAAGAAATATCATCCCGACATGAACCCCGGGGATAAGGAAGCGGAGAAGAAGTTTAAAGAGGCTTCCGAAGCTTACGCGGTCCTGAGCGATCCCGAGAAGCGGCGTCAGTATGATCAGTTCGGCCATGCAGCGTTTGAAGGCGGCGCAGGAGGCGGCGGTTTCGGCGGTTTTGATTTCAGCGGCGCCGATTTCGGCGATCTCTTCGGAGATATATTCGGCGATCTCTTCGGCGGCAGCAGAAGAGGCGGGGGCGGCAGGAGCGGCCCGGCCAAGGGGGCCAATCTGCGCACCAGCGTGCGGATCACCTTTGAGGAGGCGGTCTTCGGCACCACGAAGGAGGTCGAGCTGACGGTCAAGGAGGAGTGCAAGACCTGTCACGGCAGCGGAGCGAAGCCCGGGACCAGCCCGGAGACCTGCTCCAAGTGCGGCGGCAAGGGTCAGGTGGTGTTCACCCAGCAGTCCTTCTTCGGCACGGTGCGCAATGTGCAGACCTGTCCGGACTGCGGCGGGACCGGGAAGGTGATCCGGGAGAAGTGCCCGGACTGCCGGGGAACCGGCTATGTGCCGATCCGGAAGAAATACGAGGTTTCCATCCCGGCCGGTATCGACAACGGGCAGTGCAAGCGGCTGGCGGGCCAGGGAGAGCCGGGTGTCAACGGCGGTCCCAGAGGCGATGTGCTGGTGGAGGTGCTGGTGGGACAGCATCCGATCTTCCAGCGCCAGGACGTGAACATTTATTCCACGGTGCCGGTATCCTTTGCGGTGGCGGCGCTGGGCGGCGAAGTGGTGATCGATACGGTGGACGGCAAGGTGGTCTACGATGTGAAGGCGGGCACCCAGACCGATACCAGGATCCGGCTGAAGGGCAAGGGCGTTCCCAATCTGCGCAATCCCGAGGTGCGGGGCGATCATTATGTCACGCTGGTGGTGCAGACGCCGGAGCGTCTTTCGGCCGAAGCGAAGGAGCTGCTCCGCAGGTTCGACGAGGAGACCGGCGACAGTCTGCATGCATCCGAACGGCTCAAAAACGGCGAAGCGCCGAGGGAGAAAAGGAAACGGGGCTTTTTTAAATAATATCCGGACTTTGTGATGAGACAGAAGCATATCGGAGCCGTTGGCCGCGTCTGTATCTTTCCGTACAGGCAGGGCGGCCGGTTCCAGATATGCTTCTTTTTTTGTGATGCCGTCCTGAAAATTTTCCGGAAATGCGCCGTTATGCTTGAAAATATTCCGGCCTTCGGATATGATAAAGCTGTTACATCTGGGAAAACGGGACCGCGGATGCGGCCCTGCCGAAGGGAAGGGGGAACGGATCATGGGGAAAATGCCGAAGATCGGCACCTGCGTATACTTCAATTCCGTGGAGGAGATGGAAGGGAAGTTCGCCGTGCTGCGGGAGAACGGATTTGAAACCTGTCAGCTTTTGGGCTGGAAGCCGGAGCTGTGGACGGAGGAAAACGCGGCGCGGCTGAAGGCGCTGCTGGAGCGGTACGGCGTCGTGCCGTCCGCGTTCTGGTGCGGCTGGACGGGGCCCAGGGTGTGGGATTTTTATGACGGACAGCTCACGCTGGGGCTGGTGCCGCCGGAGTATCGGCAGATGCGCGTGGAGCAGCTGTGCGCGGGGGCGGACTTCGCCCGCAGGCTGGGGATCACCGACGTTGTGACCCACATGGGCTTTATCCCGGAGAATCCGAACGATCCGAATTTTGCGGGCTTCTGCGTGGCGGTGCGCACGGTGGCGCAGCATCTGAAGGCCCAGGGGCAGTGGCTTTTGTTTGAGACCGGACAGGAGACGCCGGTGACGCTGCTGCGCTGTTTTGAACAGGTGGGCTGCGATAATCTGGGAGTGAACCTGGACACGGCCAACGTGATCCTGTACGGCAAGGCCAATCCCGTGGACGCGCTGGATGTATTCGGGAAATATGTCCGCAACCTCCATGCGAAGGACGGCCGGTATCCGGTCAACGGACACGATCTCGGGGAGGAAGTGCGGATCGGCGAGGGAAAGGTGGATTTCGCCGCCCTTTTCCGGAAACTGAAGGAGCTGGGCTATGATTCCCATGTGACCATCGAGCGGGAGATCGAAGGGGAACAGCAGCTTCGGGACATCCTGGAATCCCGCGCCTATCTTCAGGGGATCATCGAGGAGGTTTACGGAGCGTGAGCGCGCCGCGGTTTGAGCGCACTGCATCAGTGCGGCCCGAGAAGGCTGTCTGTGCGCGGCCCCGGGATCGGGCGGCGCATTTCAGGGAGGGAACGGTATGATCAGAGTCGGACTGGTGGGCGTGGGAGGCATCAGCGGCGCCCATATACCCGCGTGGGACGGGATGGAAGACGTCGAACTCGCGGCGCTTTGCGATATCAGGAAGGAATGTCTGGAAAAGTATCCGGACAGGCATCTGTATACGGATTTTGAGGAAATGCTGGACCGGGAGCGGCTGGATATCCTGGATATCTGTCTGCCGACCTATCTGCATGCGGATTTCGCGGTCCGGGCCATGGAGCGGGGGATCCATGTGGTGACGGAAAAGCCGGTTTCCCTGCATGCCGGGGATGTGGAGCGGGTCTATTCCTGCGCGCATCGGAACCATGTGAATTTCATGGTGGCGCAGGTGCTGCGTTTCTGGCCGGAATATGAGCTGATCAGGGAGCTCTATGATTCCGGGAAGTACGGGAAGCTCCTGTCCGGCACCATGTCCAGGCTGGGCAATATCCCCGGATGGAGCTGGGACAACTGGATGCGGGATGAGGCGCGCAGCGGCCTGGTGCCCTACGACCTGCACATTCACGATCTGGATTTCATGGTCTATGCCTTCGGGGAGCCCCGGAAGGCGGTGACGCACCGCAGCAGGCGGCCGGATCAGGACTATCTCCATGCGGTATACGAATACGACGGATTTTTCATTTCGGCGGAGGCCTCCTGGTACGCGGCCCCCTATCCGTTCACCGCCGGATTTGTGTTCCAGTTCGAGCGGGCGGTGGCGGCCTGGCAGAAGGGGAAGCTGACGATCTATGAAAAGGACGGAAATGTGCTGGATCTGTCCTCTCCCAGCGATAAAGACACGGGCTCCATCCAACTGCCGAAGAGCAACGCATATGCCAACGAGCTCCGGTATTTTGCGGACTGCGTGAAGGCGGGACGGTTCCCGGAGAAAGTAAAGGCGGAAGAGCTGGCCTGTGTGATACGGATCCTGAACGGGGAACCGGCGTGACGGGCCCGTGCAGCAGGGAACGGCGTGACGGGTCTGTGCAGCGGAAACGGCGTGACGGGCCCGTGCAGCAAGGAACGGCGTGACGGGCTCATGCAGCGGAAGGCCGGATCTGTGCGGCCGGACGGCAGAGCGGTCCGGTCAGCCGGTCCGATAAAAGGAGAGCCATATCATATATGAAATGGAAGAAATTCAGGATCAAAACGGTCACGGAGGCGGAGGACATCCTGATCAGCGCGCTGTATGACATCGGTCTGGAGGGCGCACAGATCGAGGACCGGGTGCCGCTGACGGCGCTGGAAAAGGAGCAGATGTTCGTGGACATCCTGTCGGACGGGCCGGAGGATGACGGCATCGCATATCTGAGCTTTTTCATGGAAGAGGATGCGGACGGAGGGCTGCTCCTGGGGGAGCGGACCGTGACAGAGGCCGAAGCGCTTTCCGAGGTGCGGGAGCAGCTGGAGACCGTGCGGCAGTACTGCGAGATCGGCGAGGGGAGCGTCGCGGTGGACGAGACGGAGGACCTGGACTGGATCAACAATTGGAAGCAGTATTTCCATCAGTTCTATATCGACGATCTGCTGGTCATTCCCTCCTGGGAGGAAGTGCGGCCGGAGGACGCGGGAAAGCGGATCCTGCATATCGATCCGGGAACGGCCTTCGGCACGGGCATGCATGAGACGACCCAGCTCTGCATCCGTCAGCTGAAAAAATATATCACGCCGGAGACCGAGCTTCTGGATGTGGGGACCGGCAGCGGTATCCTGTCGATCGTGTCGCTGATGTACGGTGCCAGGCACGCGGTGGGGACGGATCTGGATCCCTGCAGTGTGGACGCGGTGGCGGACAACATGGCGCACAACGGGATCCTGCCGGAGCAGTTTGAGATGATGATCGGCAACATCATCAACGATCCCGCGGTGCAGGACGCGGTGGGCTATGAGAAGTACGATATCGTGGCCGCCAATATCCTGGCGGAGGTGTTGGAGGCGCTGACGCCGGTGATCGTGCGGCAGCTGAAGCCGGGCGGCATCTATATCACCTCCGGCATCATAGAGGAGAAGGAAGGCGTGGTGCGCAGGGCCGCGGAAGCGGCGGGCCTGAAGGTTCTGGAGGTGACCCGTCAGGGCGAGTGGGTCAGCGTCACCGCGCAAAAGGGGCCGCAGGCGCAGGAAGGCCCGCGGACATAAAGGAACAGAAAGAGCATGTATCAGTTTTTTGTGGATGCGTCCCAGATCCGGGGCAGGCGCGTCGTCATCACGGGCGGCGATGTGAATCATATTCGGAACGTGCTGCGCATGAGGCCGGGAGAGGAGCTCTCCGTGTTCAACGGCGCGGACGGCAGGGAATACCGCTGCGGCATCGAGGAGATCCGGGAGGAGGAAGTGATCTGTTCTCTGCGTTTCATCCGGGAGGAGGGCGTGGAGCTGCCCGCGAGGGTGACGCTGTTTCAGGGGCTTCCGAAAGCGGACAAGATGGAATTCATCGTGCAGAAGGCGGTGGAGCTGGGCGTATACGCCGTCGTGCCGGTGGCCACCAGGCGCGCCGTGGTGAAGCTGGACGAAAAAAAGGCGCGGGTGAAGACCGAGCGGTGGCAGGCCATCGCGGAGGCGGCGGCCAAGCAGAGCAGGCGGGCCGCGGTGCCGCGGGTCGGGAACGTGTGCACGCTGAAGGAGGCCCTGGCACAGGCCGCGGGCATGGATGTGAAGCTGATCCCCTACGAGCTGTCGGAGGGAATGGCGGAGACGAAAAAACAGATCGAGAGCGTGGCCCCCGGACAGGAGGTTGCCGTTTTCATCGGGCCGGAGGGCGGCTTCGAGGAGGAAGAGGTGGAGCTGGCCCGGGCGGCGGGATGCGTGCCGGTGACGCTGGGGAAGCGGATCCTGCGGACGGAGACGGCCGGGCTTGTGGTAATGGCATGGCTGATGTACTGCCTGGAGGAATAGGCGTTTTTTGACAGACGGACCGGAACGGCACGCTTTCGGGCGAAGCGTCCGAAAAGCCAGAATTTTGTCATGCCGGAGGGACCTTTTGTCGAAGACGCGCATATCATATAGGGAAGTGCTGTTTGAAAAAGGACTTCATACGAAATCGGGAAAAAGCAGGTGAGACATATGGAATGCTATCTGGATAATTCCGCCACTACGAAATGCCTGGACTGTGTGGCGGACCTGATGGCAGGGATCATGCGGGAAGATTACGGGAATCCTTCCAGTCTGCACCGAAAGGGTGTACAGGCGGAGGGATATCTGCGATATGCAAAAGATGTGATCGCCAAAAATCTGAAGGTGGAGCCGAAGGAGATCTTTTTCACCTCCGGGGGCACGGAATCGGATAATCTGGCGCTGCGGGGCGCCGCTTATGCCAACTGCCGCAGGGGCAGGCACCTGATCACGACGCAGATCGAGCATCCGGCGGTGCTGCAGACGATGCAGTATCTGCAGGAGCAGGGCTATGAGGTGACTTATCTGCCGGTGGATGAAAACGGCAGGGTCAGCCTTGCCGATCTGGAGAGCGCCATGCGGCCGGACACGATCCTGGTGTCCGTCATGCACACGAACAACGAGATCGGTTCGCTCCAGCCCATCGCGCAGATCGGGGACTTCCTGGCGCACAGGTATCCCGATGTGCTGTTTCATGTGGATGCCGTGCAGGGATACGGAAAGTTTCATATCTATCCCAGGCGGATGCATATCGATATGCTCTCCGTTTCCGCCCACAAGATCCACGGGCCCAAGGGGGTCGGCTTTTTGTATGTGGGTCAGAGAGTGAAGATCCGTCCCATCCTTTTCGGCGGAGGACAGCAGCAGAATCTGCGCTCCGGCACCGAAAACGTGCCAGGTATCGCGGGAATGGCGAAGGCCGTGGAGGAGATATACCGGGACCTGGATGCGGATGTTGTCCGGCTGTATGCGCTGCGCCGGATGCTGGCGGAGGGCGTACAGAGGATAGGCGGCGTGCGCGTGAACGGGCTGCCCGGACAGGAGAGCGCGCCCCATGTGCTGAGCGTTTCCTTTGAAGGTGTGCGCAGCGAGGTTCTGCTCCACGCGCTGGAGGAGCGGGGAATCTTCGTTTCGGCGGGGAGCGCCTGCGCTTCCAACCATCCCGATACGGCCGGATCTGCCACGCTGCGGGCCATCGGGCTGCCGAAGCAGCTGCTGTCCTCTACGATCCGGTTCAGCCTTTCGGTCTTTACGACAGAAGAAGAGATACGCTATACGCTGCAGGCGCTGGAGGAGCTGGTGCCCATGCTGCGGCGTTATACGCGCAGACGGTGAGATAAGGGCGCGGGGAAGGAGAGCATCGCCTGCCCCGCGCCGGAAACAGACGGTGCGGCGGACGGCATGCCGGGGCGGGCCCGTATGGCGGGCCCGGCGCGGAGGCGGATGGGAGATGCGGGCTTTGCGCGGAGGCGGACGGCATGCCCGGCTTCGCGGCGGCGCAAAGGGAAAGGGATTGCAGACAGATGATGTTCAGGGCTTTTTTGATCAAATTTGCGGAAATCGGCGTAAAGGGGAACAACAGGGATCTTTTTGAGGCGGCCCTGGCACAGCAGATCAAATATGCGCTGCGCCGCTGCGAGGGCGAGTTCGCCATCCGCCGCAGCCGGGGCAGGATCTATATCGACGCGCTTTCCGATTACGATTATGACGAGCTGGTGGACAGCCTGCGGACGGTATGCGGCATTTCCGGCATCTGTCCCATGGTGCAGACGGAGGACGAGGGGATCGAAAAGCTCTGCAGCGATGCGGTCTCCTATGTGGACAGCCATTATCCGGACAAACATTTTACCTTCAAGGTCAACGCGAGGCGGGCCAGAAAGGATTATCCGCTGGATTCCATGGAGATCAACGCCCTGGTGGGCGAAAAGGTGCTGGACGCTTTCCCGGACATCCGGGTGGACGTGCATAAGCCGGACGTACTGCTTTCCATCGAGATCCGGGAGAAGATCTATATCTATTCCATCGAGATCCCGGGCCCCGGCGGCATGCCCGTGGGGACCAACGGAAAAGCCATGCTGCTGCTCTCCGGTGGGATCGATTCCCCGGTGGCGGGCTATATGGTGGCGAAACGGGGCGTGAAGATCGATGCCGTCTATTTCCATGCGCCGCCCTATACCAGCGAGCGGGCGAAGCAGAAGGTGGTGGATCTGGCCCGTCTGGTGGCGCGCTACAGCGGCCCGGTTTATCTGCACGTGATCAATTTCACCGAGATCCAGCTGGCTATCTATGAAAAATGTCCGCATGACGAGCTGACCATCATCATGCGCCGTTATATGATGCGCATCGCGGAGGCGATCGCGAAGAAGACGGAATGCTTAGGGCTGGTGACGGGAGAGAGCATCGGGCAGGTCGCCAGCCAGACCATGCAGTCGCTGGCCGTCACCAACGAGGTGTGCGGCATGCCGGTGTACCGTCCCTGCATCGGACTGGACAAGCAGGAGATCGTGACCATTGCGGAAAAGATCGGGACCTACGAGACATCGATCCTGCCGTTTGAGGACTGCTGTACGATCTTCGTGGCGAAGCATCCCGTGACCCGGCCCAATCTGAACGTGATCAAGCGGCATGAGGAACGGCTGGCGGACTGCATCGGCGAAATGCTGGAGCGGGCGCTGGAAACGGAAGAAGTGATCGTGGCGCAGGTCTGAGACGGAAAAAGCGCGTGCCGGGGACGGACGTCCCGGAGTGCCGCGGCGGATGCGCAAAGGGACGCACGGAGTGCCGCGGCAAACACGCAAAGGGACCGCGCACGTCGGAATACCCGAAAAGGCCGGTGCGGCGAACGAAAGGACCATGCGCGGCGGATGCGCAAAAAAAGAGGGCCGCATGCGGCGAATGCGCCGTGCGGCCCGGTCCTGTGCAGATCTCAGATCATGTAAGGCTTCAAAACATCCAGAACAGCATCCATGTTCTCTTCTGCATGGATATTCAGATCGATGGGCTTGGAAAGATCCAGGCTGAAGATCCCCATGATGGACTTGGCGTCGATGACATACCTGCCGGACACCAGATCGAAATCGTAATCGAATTTGTTGATATCATTTACAAAGGACTTTACTTTATCGATGGAATTAAGGGAAATCTGAACGGTTTTCAATGTGATCTACCTCCTTTTTTCAAATATCAGGACGCAGAGAAATACAGCGTCCGCTGTTTCATATTCTGCCCTTATCTTAACAAATGCAGGCGGGAAAAGTCAATTAACAAACATCACAAAAAAAGCGGGGCGAGGCATGAAAAGTGTAGCATTACACAATCTGGGATGCAAGGTGAACGCATACGAGACAGAAGTCATGGGACAAAAGTTACAAGAAAGAGGATACCGTCTCGTTCCCTTCGATTCGCCCGCGGATATCTATATCGTGAATACCTGTACGGTCACGAACATTGCGGACCGGAAGAGCCGCCAGATGCTGCACCGCGCGAAAAAGCAGAATCCCGCCGCGGTGGTGGTCGCGGTCGGCTGCTATGTGCAGACGGGGCTGCCGCAGGTGGAGGAGGATCCCTGCGTGGATCTGATCGTCGGCAACAACCGCAAAAAGGATATCGCGGAGATCCTGGAGGATTACCTGGCGGGCCGCGGACAGGGACGGAGCCGGGTCATCGACATCGGCCATACGGACGAATATGAAGAGATGCGCCTGGAGCACACGGCGGAGCATACCCGCGCGTACATCAAGATCCAGGACGGCTGCGACCGCTTCTGTTCCTATTGTATCATCCCGTTCGCCAGAGGCCGTGTCAGGAGCAGATTGCCGGAGGATGTGCTGGAGGAGGTGCGGGGGCTGGCCGGGAAAGGGTACCGCGAGGTGGTGCTGACAGGCATCCATGTCAGCTCCTACGGGACGAATTTTGAGCGGAAAGCCGGAGCGAAAGAGGGAACGGACGGTGCAAAGGCCGGCTCAGGTCCCGCGGCGGAGAGCCGGACAGAGATCGTGCCGGATCCTGAGGAGAGCCGGACGGATGTGAGGACGGATGCCCGGCAGAGGGCCTATGAGCAGGGGCATCTGATCCGGCTGATCGAGCAGATCGCGCTGATAGAGGGGATCGAACGGATCCGGCTGGGTTCTCTGGAGCCCGGCATCGTCACGGAGGAATTCGTCCGCAGGCTCGCGGCCGTTCCGAAGCTCTGCCCGCATTTCCACCTTTCTCTGCAGAGCGGGTGTGACGATGTGCTCCGGCGGATGAATAGACATTACACGACCGGGGAATACTATGAAAAAGTGGAGCTTCTGCGGAGGTATTTTGACCGCCCGGCCGTCACGACGGACGTGATCGTCGGCTTTCCGGGGGAGACGGAGGCGGAGTTCGAGGTGACCTGCGCGTTCCTGGAAAAGGTTCGATTTTTTGAAATGCATATCTTCAAATACTCCAGGAGAAAAGGGACGGCCGCGGACCGGATGCCGGGGCAGCTGACCGAGGGCGAAAAGCAGGAGCGCAGCGCGCGGCTGATGCGGATGGAGGCGGAGCATTCCCGGCTGTTTCGCAGCGGCTACATAGGAAAAGAGGTTGAGATCCTCACGGAGGAAGAGAAGGAGATCGGCGGCAGAAAATGGTGGGTGGGGCATACGGACACATATGTCGTGTGCGCCGCCGAGGCGGAAAAAACGGGCCGGAATCGGTTTTTCCGCGGCCGTGCGGCCGGGTTTCTGACAGAGGATATCCTGCGGCTGGAATAATACGTTGAAAATTTATGGAAAGTAATGTAAAATAAAGGCAGCATGGCCGCAGAGGACCTCCGGGGAGCTGTGGGACCGCAGGCGGCGGAATGAGGGACACTATGAAGGATTTGGGCAGTACGCAGTATTTCAAGGTAGATGCGGAGCCGGAGACAGATGTACAGGTGGTGTTGGCGCAGGTGTACGAGGCGCTTTCGGAAAAAGGCTATAATCCGGTGAACCAGATCGTGGGCTATATCATGTCGGGGGATCCGACCTACATCACCAGCCACAACGGCGCGCGGGGGCTGATCATGCGCGTGGAGCGGGACGAGCTGGTGGAGGAGATGCTCAGGGCATATATCAGGAACAACGGCTGGAAGTAGGGAAACCGTATGCGGATCATGGGATTGGACTATGGAGCGAAGACAGTGGGCGTTGCCGTCAGCGACCCGCTTTTTGTCACTGCCCAGGGAATTGAGATCATCCGGAGAAAAGAAGAAAATAAACTGCGCCAGACGCTGGCGCGCATCGAGACGCTGATCCAGGAATACGAAGTGGAAGAGATCGTGGTGGGACTTCCGGTGCATCTGAACGCTTCGGAGGGAGACCGCGCGCAGAAGACCAGAGAATTCGCGGACTGGCTGTTCCGCAGGACCGGGCTGCCCATTCATTTTCAGGACGAGAGGCTGACGACTGCCGCGGCGGACCGGGTGCTGGAGGAAGCGGGCATCCGAAGGGAAAACAGAAAGACGTATGTGGACAAGATCGCGGCGGTCTTCATCCTGCAGGTTTTTCTGGATGAAAGACGCAGCGGGGCATAAGGGAGAGTTCGATTTGGAAAAGATCATGTTTACCTCGAAAGAGGGAGAAGGCGTGGAACTCTATGTGCTGGAACAGACGCGCCTCGGCGGCGTGGATTATATCCTGGTGACGGAGAGTGAGGACGGCGATGGAGACGCGCTGGTTTTGAAGGACGTTTCGGAGCAGGGCGAGGCGGATGCCCTGTATGAGATCGTGGACGACGATGAGGAGCTGGATGCGGTCGCGTCCATTTTTTCCGAAATGCTGGAAGATATCGATTTGGAAAAGGATTGAGAGGTTATTTGTGAGAAAGACAAAAAAAGTGAATCATGATGGGCCGTCTTTAAAGGTGATCCCGCTTGGGGGCCTGGAACAGATCGGCATGAACATTACGGCCTTCGAGTACGAGGACAGCATCGTCGTTGTGGACTGCGGGCTTTCCTTCCCGGACGACGATATGCTGGGGATCGATCTGGTGATCCCGGACATCACCTATCTGCGCGAGAATGCGGAACGGGTGCTGGGGATCGTGATCACCCACGGACACGAGGACCATATCGGGGCGCTGCCCTATGTACTGCGGGAACTGAACGTTCCCATCTATGCCACGCGGCTGACGATGGGAGTGATCGAGAACAAGCTAAAGGAGCATGAGCTTTTAGAGAGCACCACACGAAAGGTGATCAAATTCGGACAGTCCGTGAATCTGGGACAGTTCCGGATCGAATTTATCAAGACGAACCACAGCATCGTGGACGCGGCGGCGCTGGCGATCCACTCCCCCGCTGGGACGGTGATCCATACGGGGGATTTCAAGGTGGATTATACGCCCGTCTTCGGAGAAGCGATCGACCTGCAGCGTTTTGCGGAGCTGGGCAAAAAGGGCGTGCTGGCGCTGATGTGCGATTCCACCAACGCCGAGCGCAAGGGCTTTACCCAGTCAGAGCGCACCGTGGGGCACGCGTTCGATACCATTTTCCACGAGCATCAGGGCTCCCGGCTGATCATCGCCACCTTCGCCTCCAATGTGGACCGGGTGCAGCAGATCATCAATTCCGCCCACAAGTACGGCCGGAAAGTGGTGGTGGAAGGCCGCAGCATGGTGAACATCATCGAGACGGCCATCAATCTGGGCTGCATCAGCATCCCGGACAATACGCTGGTGGAGATCGACCGGCTGAAGGATTATCCCGATGACCGCACCGTCATCATCACGACGGGCAGCCAGGGTGAGAATATGGCGGCGCTGAGCCGCATGGCGTCCGGGATGCACCGGAAGGTGTCCATCGGACCCAACGATACCGTGATCTTTTCCAGCAACCCCATCCCCGGCAATGAGAAGGCCGTGACCAAGGTCATCAACGAGCTGGAGATCAAGGGGGCGGAGGTGATCTTTCAGGATGTCCACGTCTCCGGGCATGCCTGTCAGGAGGAGATCAAGCTGATCTATACGCTGGTGCAGCCGCGCTACGCGATCCCCGTGCATGGGGAATACAAGCACCGCAAGGCCCAGGCGGAGATCGCCCTGGAGCTGGGCATCCCGAAGGAAAATGTGCTCATGCTCAGTTCCGGCGACGTGCTGGAGCTGACGGAGGAGAGCGCCGAGGTCACCGGCCAGGTGCAGGTGGGCGCGATCCTGGTGGACGGCCTGGGCGTGGGCGACGTGGGCAATGTGGTCCTGCGGGACCGCCAGCATCTGGCGGAGGACGGCATCCTGATCGTCGTGGTGGCGCTGGACGGGGTGACGGGCCATGTGGTCAGCGGCCCGGATCTGGTCTCCAGGGGCTTTGTATATGTAAAAGAATCGGATGAGCTGATGGATGAGGCGAGAGAGCTGATGGAACGGGTCATGGAGGCGAACGTGGCCAGAGGCTGTACGGACTGGGGCCGGATCAAGACCTCCATCAAGGACGCGCTGAGCGATTTTATCTGGAAAAAGACGAAGCGCCGTCCGATGATCCTGCCGATCATCATGGAGACCTGAGCATACCGAAGAGGAACGAACGGAAATGGACAGAGTGAAGAAAGCGCTGGAAGAACTGATCGTGGCCATCATCGATTCCGAGGTATACCGGGAATATGACAGGCAGAACACGGTGATGCGGGAACATCCGGACTTAAAGAGGCAGATCGACGAGTTCCGGAGAGAGAATTATATGCTGCAGCATTCCAGCACATCGGATGAGCTGTTTGATAAGGTGGACGAATTCACGAGCAGATACGAGGAGTTCCGCAGCAATGCGCTGGTGGAGCCGTTCCTGAGCGCGGAACTGGACTTTTGCAGGATGATACAGGATATTAACCAGCAGATACTGGAGGCGGTTGATTTTGAGTGATCGGAAAAGGCGAAGAAGAGCGGGCCCGCCGAATTCCGGCGGCAGCTTCGCGGGAAGGGCCATAGGGACGATTTTCAATACGGTGTTCGTGGTGGTGGCGGCCATGCTGATCTACCGCGGCTCCGTTCTGGCCTATCAGTACGGGATCCGGATCTTCGGGGAGCCTCCCATGTCGGAGGAGCCGGGGCAGGAGATCGTGGTCATGGTCGCGGACGGCAAGGACTTCGAGGGGATCGCGGAGATCCTGTATCAGAACGGTTTGATCCGGGACGCGACGCTGTTCCGCCTTCAGGAGCTGCTTTCCAATTACGCGGAGGACGGATTTCAGGAGGGCACCTACAAGCTCTCCACCGCCATGACGCCGGATGAGATGATGGACATTCTGGCCGGGAACGGCGAGGAAGAGCAGTGATGGATGCGGAAAGGCTGAGGGTGTTTCTGCATTCGATGGAGGAGGATATCCCGTCCTGGCTGGCCGATGTGAAGCGCCGGGCCAGAGAAGCGGGCGTGCCCGTCATCCGGACGGAGGCGGAGAGCCTGCTGCGCTTCCTGATCCGCACGAAGCGGCCCTCATCCATCCTGGAGGTGGGGACCGGCGTGGGGTATTCGGCGCTTTTCATGAGCGAATACATGCCGGAGGTCGGCCGCATCACGACGGTCGAAAAGTATGAAAAGCGGATCCCGGAGGCGAAGCGGAATTTCCGGGAATCCGGCAGAGAAGCGCGGATCACGCTGCTGGAAGGGGATGCGGCGCAGCTCCTTCCGGCGCTGGAGCCTTCTTTTGATCTTATATTCATGGACGCGGCGAAAGGGCAGTATCTCCATTTTCTGCCCGAGATGCTGCGCCTTTTGTGTCCCGGCGGTCTGCTGGTCTCGGACAATGTGCTGCGGGACGGGGACATTTTGGAATCCCGCTATGCAGTGCGGCGGCGGGACCGCACGATCCACGCGAGGATGCGGGAGTACTTATATGCGCTGAAGCACGATCCCCGTCTGGAGACGCTGATCCTTCCGATGGGAGACGGCATGACGGTGAGCGTGCGGCTGGGCGAAGACGCGGAAAAATGGAAAGCATGAGAAAAAAACCGGAACTGCTCCTCCCGGCATCCGGTCCGGAGGTGCTGCGGACGGCGGTGCGCTACGGGGCGGACGCTGTCTATATCGGCGGAGAGGCCTTCGGACTGCGGGCGAAGGCGAAAAACTTCACACCGGCGGAAATGGCGGAGGGCATCCGCTTCGCCCATGAACGGGGGAAAAAGGTCTATGTGACCGCCAACATCCTGGCGCACAACCGCGATCTGGAGGAGGCAGAGGGGTACTTTGAGACACTGCGGGATCTGAGGGCCGCGGACAGAACGACTGCCCGGCCCGACGCGCTGATCGTATCGGATCCGGGGCTGTTCGCGCTGGCGAAGCGGGTGTGGCCCGATGCGGAATTCCATATTTCCACCCAGGCCAATAATACCAATTACGGGACCTATCTGTTCTGGTATGGGCTGGGCGCGAAGCGGGCGGTCAGCGCCAGAGAGCTTTCCCTGGAGGAGATCCGCCGGATCCGGGAAAAGATCCCGGCAGAGATGGAGATCGAGAGCTTCATCCACGGGGCCATGTGCGTTTCCTATTCCGGCAGGTGCCTGCTGAGCAGCTATCTGGCGGGAAGGGACGCCAATCTGGGGGAATGTACGCATCCCTGCCGCTGGAGGTACGCGGTGGCGGAGGAGACCAGGCCCGGGGAATACATGCCGGTCTATGAGAATGACCGGGGGACTTTTCTGTTCAATTCAAAGGATCTCTGCATGATCGGGCATATCCCGGAGCTTTTGGAAGCCGGGATCGACAGCTTCAAGGTGGAGGGCCGGATGAAGACCGCGCTGTATGCGGCGACGGTGGCGCGGGCCTACAGAAAGGCCATCGATGACTGCCTGGAATCGGAGGCGCTTTACCGGTCCAACCTGGACTGGTACGAGCAGGAGGTCCGCAAATGCACGCACCGGCAGTACGACACGGGATTTTTCTTCGGCAGACCGGATGAGCGCGCGCAGATCTACGGCGAGAGCACCTACATCAACGACTATATCTATCTGGGAACGGTATATGAAACGGACGGAAGGGGACGGGCGCGGATCGAACAGCGCAACCGCTTTTTCGTCGGCGATCGGATCGAAGTGATGAAGCCGGACGGGCGGGACTGCCCGGTGACGGTGGGAAAAATAGAGGACGCGGCGGGAAACGCCATGGAGAGCGCGCCCCATCCCAAGCAGCTCCTTTGGCTGACGCTTTCCGGCGGGGCCGAGGCGGGCGATATTCTCCGGATGAAAAAGGCCGGGGTCTGAGGGAACGGCCGTATCATGCGGGACAGGATGCCCTCCAGGAGGTCCGCAGCTGCTGCCCCTGGCTGCGGAGAACGGCGCGCCGCGCGGGACAGGATACGGGGGATGCGGATGTGTGCGCTCCGCAGGGCGCGCCGCGCACGGGATACGATGATTCTGGAAAGGATACGGACATGCAGGAAGTTTTGAACGTGGAAAAATTGTTTGCCCGGAATGTGTTCACGCTGGGGAAAATGAAGGAGTGTCTGCCCCGGAAGGCCTATGAGGAAGTGGTGCGCGTCATGGAGCACGGCGGCCAGCTCTCCCCCGCCGCAGCGGACGTGGTGGCCAAGGCCATGAAGGACTGGGCCGTGGAGAACGGCGCGACCCATTATACCCACTGGTTTCAGCCGCTGACCGGCATCACGGCGGAAAAGCACGATTCCTTCGTGACCCATCCGGACGAGAGCGGGCGGATGCTCATGGATTTTTCCGGCAAAGAGTTGATCCGGGGAGAAGCGGACGCGTCCTCTTTCCCGTCCGGCGGCCTGCGCTCTACCTTTGAAGCCAGAGGATATACGGTCTGGGATATCACGTCCCCGGCCTTTCTGAAGGAAGACGCCACCGGCGTGATCCTGTGCGTGCCCACCGCTTTCTGCTCCTATAAAGGGGAGGCGCTGGATAAAAAGACGCCGCTGCTGCGTTCCATGGAGGCGCTGTCCCAGCAGGCCATGCGCCTGGTCCGTCTGTTCGATCCCGATACGGCGGCGTCGAAGGTCATTCCGTCCGTGGGCGCGGAGCAGGAATACTTTCTCATCGACCGCGGCAAATATCTGAAACGCAAGGACCTGATCTTTTCCGGGCGGACGCTGTTCGGCGCGCCCGCGCCCAAGGGGCAGGAGCTGGAGGATCATTATTTCGGCGTGATCCGTGAGCGGGTGGGCGCCTTCATGAAGGACCTGAACGTGGAGCTCTGGAAGCTGGGCGTGACCGCAAAGACCCAGCACAACGAGGTGGCCCCGGCACAGCATGAGCTGGCGCCGGTCTATGAGACCGCCAATATCGCCATGGACCATAACCAGCTGGTGATGGAGACCATGAAAAAGGTGGCGGAGCGGCACAATCTGCGCTGTCTGCTGCACGAGAAGCCCTTTGCCGGCGTCAACGGTTCCGGCAAGCATGACAACTGGTCCATCAGCACGGATACGGGCGTCAATCTGCTGGATCCGGGGGAGACCCCCAATGAAAATGTCCAGTTTTTGCTGATATTGGCCTGCATCGTCAAGGCGGTGGATACTCATGCGGACCTGCTGCGCAGGAGCGCGTCAAATGTCGGCAACGATCTGCGCCTGGGCACCAGCGAGGCGCCTCCGGCCATCGTGTCCGTGTTCCTCGGTTCCCAGCTGGAGGACGTGATGCGTCAGCTGGTGGAGACCGGCGAAGCGCGCAGCCTGCTGGAGGGCTCCACGCTGCATACCGGCGTTTCTACCGTGCCGGATCTCCATATGGACGCCACGGACCGCAACCGCACGTCCCCCTTCGCCTTTACCGGGAACAAATTTGAATTCCGCATGGTAGGCTCCTCCGATTCCATCGGCAGCCCTACCACCACCATCAACGCCATCGTGGCGGAGGCGTTCTGCGAGGCGGCGGACCGGATCGAGGCGGCCGGGGAGGAGAACCGCGAGGCCGCGGTGCACGATCTGATCAAGGAATATATGACGAAGCACCGCCGCATCGTGTTCAACGGCGACGGTTATTCCGACGCCTGGATCCGGGAGGCGAAGCGGCGCGGCCTTCCCAACCTGAAGAGCATGATCGATTCCATCGAGGCGCTGACCACGGAGAAGGCGATCCGCCTGTATGAGCGCTTCGGCATCTACAACCGGGCGGAGCTGGAATCCCGCAAGGAGATCCTCTACGAAACCTATGTGAAGACCATACATATCGAAGCGCGCACGATGATCGACATGGCCTCCCGGGAGCTTCTGCCCGCTGTGATCCGCTATACGAAGAGCCTGGCGGACACGGTCAATGCCGCGAAAGCGGCGGGTGCGGACACCTCCGTCTCGTCCGCGCTCCTGCGGGACATCAGCGAACTGCTGGGCTCTGCGTCCGGCGCGCTGGAGGACCTGAAGTGGAAGGACAAGGAAGGTCAGGGGATCGCGGGAGATGTGAAGCGCCAGGCTTTCTTCTACCGGGACACCGTCGTGCCCGCGATGACCGCGCTGCGCGCGCCCATCGATTCGCTGGAGACCAAGGTGGACCGGGAATACTGGCCGGTGCCGGTATATTCAGACCTGCTGTTTGAGGTGTAAGGAAAAGCGGCCATCTGCCGCCTTCTATAAAGAGCCCCGCCGGAGCGCGCCGCCTGCCGCCGATGGGTATCCCTTTTCCGGACACGCTCGCGCTCGAGAAAAACGCAGCGGTGCTAAGCTCAGCTTCGCCCGATGGGCTCGCTTTGCTAAGCACCGGCGTTTTTCTAACGGTCCGGGAAAATGGGATACCCATCGGCGGCAGGCGGCGCGCTCCGGCGGGGCTCTTTATAGAAGGCGGGCAGACCGCCGAGAGGCAGAGCGAAAAAGTTGGGAAAAGCAAAAAAAGTGCTTGCATTTTACCGGGCTTTTTGGTATAGTTATCAAGTGCGAAGGGAAAGCTGGAAAAGCGTCCCGGAATGCGTTTAGGGCTATCGCCAAACGGTAAGGCAACGGACTCTGACTCCGTCATTTCCAGGTTCGAATCCTGGTAGCCCTGCGAAAAGGACCCGGCAGAGATGATCTGTCGGGTTTTTTGATGCTCAAAAATGAAGGCAGCATATACATATATAGGATAGACCAGGTCAGGACGGCGGATAAAGTGATTGATTATTTTGCTGGGATTACATATAATAAATATACGAAGCATGGAGAAGACTGGATCGATGCGGCAGTAAGGAGGCGGCGGATATGTGCAGCGTTACGATAGACGTTCCGGAGGAAGTGTTATTGGACCTTCACGAAGACAGAGGTGCTCTAAAGAAATATATCCAGGAGATGCTGGCGCTTGATCTGTATACCCATAAAAAAGTATCTTTAGGGTATTGTGCCAGTATAGCGGGAATGAATAAAGATGAATTTATAAGGTTTCTCGGCGTGAACGGAGTGTCCATATTCGGCTACGGATCGGAGGAAGAGTTCCTGGAGGAATTGGCGAATGCATAAGGTGATCGTAAATACTACGCCTTTGATCGCACTTTGCCGGACCGGGAATCTGGATATCCTTCAAAAAAAGCGGACAGTCATCATTGATGATCTGAACGCGAAGAAGCATGCGAAATACCTGGGTCTTCCCGTTACCGGGACGTTGGGAGTTCTCATCAGGGCCAAACAATGTGGCTATATTCCCGCGTTGAGGCCGGTTCTTGAGAAGCTGGTTGAGGAGAATATCTATATAAAGCCGTCGTTGATCGACCTGTGTCTAAAGCAGGTTGGGGAATAAGGAGAGACAGCCCCCGCAGCAGGCTCGGCATAACCGCCGGGCGGAGCGGCATCCGTCTCTCTTTTTGCTCGATCACTTTTATTCATTCCCCGCCTTGTAATTATACAGCGGGCG
>CANRMT010000014.1 GCA_947631815.1 uncultured Eisenbergiella sp. | reverse complement strand
CAGCTTTCTCAGCTGGAGGCGCAGGAGACAGAGCTGCGGGCGCGTCTGGCCCAGGTCGAAGCGGGGGAAGCACAGGTCCGGGACGGCAGGAAGGAACTGGAAGAGGCCAGAGGCGAGATCGCGGACGGCGAAGCGGAGCTGGAAGAGAACCGGAAAAAGCTGGAGGACGCGCAGGCGGACCTGGAAGAGGGACAGCAGGAATACGCGGACGGCGAGCGGGAGCTGGAGGAGAAGACCGCGGAGGCGCAGGAGGAGATAGACGACGCCAGGGCGGAGCTGGCGGACATCGAAGAACCAGACACCTATGTGCTGGGGCGGGACACGAATCTGGGCTATGCCTGTTTTGAAAACGATTCCTCCATCGTAGCCGGTATCGCCAGGGTCTTCCCGATCTTCTTTTTCCTGGTGGCCGCGCTGGTGTGCATCACCACGATGAACCGGATGGTGGAGGAGCAGCGGACGCAGATCGGCGTGCTCAAGGCGCTGGGCTATTCCGAAGGAAAGATCATGGGGAAATATCTTTTCTACTCCGGCAGCGCCGCGGTGATCGGCGCCGTGGCGGGCTTTTTCGCGGGCGCGTTCATTTTCCCGGTGGTGATCTGGGAGGCTTACAAGATCATGTACCGGATGGGAGAGATCCGGATCCGGTACAGCATTCCGCTGGCGCTGATCTCTCTGGCTGTGGCGCTTTTGTGTTCCATGGGGACCACCTGGCTGACCTGCCGGTATGAGCTGAACAGCGTGGCGGCGGAGCTGATCCGGCCCAGGGCGCCCAAAAACGGGAAGCGCATCCTGCTGGAGCGCGCCACATTCCTCTGGGGACGGCTGTCCTTCCTCGTGAAGGTCTCTATCCGCAACGTGATGCGCTATAAGCGCCGGTTTTTCATGATGGTGGTGGGCATTGGCGGCTGTACCGCCCTGCTGGTCACGGGCTTCGGCATCAAAGATTCCATCGCGGATGTGGCCTCCCAGCAGTATGAGGAGATCCTGAACTACGATATGAGCCTGACGCTGAAGGATCCCATTCCGGAGGAAGGCGGAGCCGATTTCAGTGAAGCAGCAGAAAGCGCAGACGTCGGAGCGGCCGAAGGCTCTGACGGGGCGGCAGGGGATTCCGGCGAAGCGGCGGGGACTTCCGGCAGAGCGGCGGACGGCCTTGCCGGGGTGCTGGAAACCGCGGCGCGAAACGGCATGGAGGCCTATACGGCGGTCAGCGAGAAGGCGCTGGATCTGACGGGCCCCGCCGCGACGAAAGCGGTCAATGTGGTCATCGCGAAAAATCCGGAGGAGATCGGCAGCTTCATCAATCTCTGTACGGATGAAATGGAGCCCATCGCCTGGCCGGGGCCGGGAGAACTGGTCTTAAACCGCGAGGTGGCGGATAAATGCGGTATCCGCGTGGGCGATACCGTGTCACTGCGCAACGATGACGGGGAGCGGCTGGAAGGAAAGGTTGTCGCCCTGTGCCGCAACTTCGTATACAACTATGCCTATATTTGTCCGGAGACCTGGGAGGAGGACAACGGGGAGCTGCCGGAATACAAGAGCCTGTATCTGACGGCCGGGGAGGACACCGACCTCCGGGCGCTGTCGGAGGCCCTGCTGGAGTGTGAGGAGGTTTCGGCGGTTTCCGTGAACCGGGATTTCATGGACCGGGTCAACAACATGATGGGCAGTCTGGACTATATCGTGCTGCTGATCATCCTTTGCGCCGGTGCGCTGGCCTTTATCGTCATTTACAACCTGACCAACATCAACATCACCGAGCGCATCCGGGAGATCGCCACCATCAAGGTGCTGGGCTTTTATCCCGGGGAGACGGCCTCCTATGTGTTCCGGGAAAATGTGGTGCTGACGGCCATCGGCGCGCTGGTCGGACAGGGGCTGGGCGTTTGGCTGCACCGGTTCGTCATGTCCCAGATCCGGGTGGATATGGTCAGCTTTGACGTGCGCGTCCTGCCTGCCAGCTTTTGCAAAAGCATCGTGCTGACCTTCGTGTTCATGGCGGTGGTGGATGTGTTCATGTACCTCAAGCTGGAACGGATCGATATGGCGGAGTCGTTAAAGAGCATCGAGTGAGCTGCTGGAAGGAGAAGTGCCGGATCCCGGGGACGCGCGCATCGGTCCGCATACGCTGCGGTATGGAGGAGAAGATTGAAAAATGACGCTGATACAGCTGCGGTATCTCATCGCGATCGCGGAGACGGGTTCTTTGAATAAGGCGGCGGAGCAGCTCTATGTGTCCCAGCCGTCCCTGACCAGCGCGGTGAAGGAGCTGGAAAAGGAGCTGGGGATCACGCTGCTGCACAGGAGCGGGCGGGGCGTGAGCCTGACGAACGACGGGGCGGAATTTCTGCTCTATGCGAAGCAGATCTACGGGCAGTACGAGACCGTGCTGGAAAAATACGGGAAAGGGGATGCCCGGAAAAAGAAGTTCGGCGTGTCCACGCAGCATTATTCCTTCGCGGTGAAGGCTTTCGTGGATATGGCGAAGGAATTTGACATGTCGGAGTACGAGTTCGCGATCCGGGAGACGAAGACGGCGGAGGTGATCCGCGACGTCAGCCTGATGAAAAGCGAGATCGGGATCCTTTATCTCTCCGAGCTCAACCGAAAGCCCATGGAAAAGCTCCTTCGTACGGCGAATCTGACGTTTCATCCGCTCATCGAATGCCGGGCCTATGTCTATCTCTGGAAAAACCACCCGCTGGCAGGCTGCAGCCAGATCTGCTTTGAACAGCTGAAAAACTATCCCTGCCTGTCCTTCGAGCAGGGGGACAACAGCGCCTTTTACCTGGCGGAGGAGATCCTTTCAACGAACGAGTATCCGCGGACGATCCGGGCGAACGACAGGGCGACCATGCTGAACCTGATGGTCGGCCTGAACGGCTATACGCTCTGCTCCGGGATCATCTGCGAAGAGCTTAACGGCAGCGAGTACGCGGCCATACCGTTCCAGGAGGACGAGAGCAACCGCAACAGCACGATGGAGATCGGCTATGTGACGCGGGAAAATACGATCCTGAGCGGGGTCGGGGAGCGGTATGTGGAGAAGCTGAAAAGCTGTCTGCCCGCCGAATAGAAGGGAGCAAAAGTTTCCCGCCGCCATGCAGAACAGAGAGCCCGGTTATAGATTCAATTTATAACCGGGTATTTTTTTTGCGTATTGGACAAAAACCTACCATACTGGTATGCTTATAAAAAACAACGACAGGGCCCGAAAAAACCGGGGTTTCCGGCTTTTCGGGACCGAACGGAAACAAAACGCGGGGAACAGCGAAAGGCCGAAAAAAACGGCGTGCATGCCGACCCGCATACGACTATGGCAGGGAGGAAAGAAAAATGGCGGACATCAGAGATTCCAAAAACTGGGGATTTGAGACGAGACAGCTTCACATCGGACAGGAGCAGGCCGATCCGGCTACGGACGCGAGGGCGGTGCCGATCTACGCGACGACGTCCTACGTGTTCCACAATTCACAGCACGCGGCGGACCGTTTCGGGCTGCGGGACGCGGGAAACATATACGGGAGGCTGACCAACCCGACGGAGGATGTTTTTGAACAGCGCATCGCGTCCTTAGAGGGCGGCGCGGCGGCGCTGGCAGTGGCCTCCGGCGCAGCGGCGATCAGCTACACGTTCCAGGCGCTGGCCAGAGCCGGGGAGCATATCGTGGCCTCCAAGACGATCTACGGCGGGACCTACAACCTGCTCGCCCACACGCTTCCGCTGACCGCCGGCATTACGACGACCTTCGTGGATCCGGAGGAGGAAGGCTCCTTTGAGGCGGCGATCCGGGAAAACACAAAGGCCATCTTCGTGGAGACGCTGGGCAATCCGAATTCCAATCTGGTCGATCTGGAGGCGCTTTCCGAGGTCGCGCACCGGCATGGGATCCCGCTGGTGGTGGATTCCACCTTTGCGACGCCGTACCTGATCCGGCCGATCGAGTACGGGGCGGACATCGTCGTGCATTCCGCAACGAAGTTCATCGGCGGCCACGGGACGGCCATCGGCGGCGTCATCGTGGACGGCGGGAAGTTTGACTGGAAGGCTTCGGGCAAATATCCGTGGATCTCGGAGGCGAATCCCAGCTATCACGGCATTTCCTTCGCCGATGCCGTCGGCGCGGCGGCGTTTGCCACCTATATCCGCGCCGTCCTGCTGCGCGATACGGGGGCGACGCTCTCCCCGTTCCACGCCTTCCTTTTCCTGCAGGGGCTGGAAACCCTGTCGCTGCGCGTGGAGCGCCATGTGAGCAACGCGCTGAAGATCGTGGAATATCTCGCAGCCCATCCGCAGGTGGAGGCGGTGCATCATCCATCGCTGCCCAGCGAGCCGAGCCATGCGCTTTATCAGAAATACCTGCCGAACGGCGGCGGCTCAATCTTCACCTTTGAGATCAAAGGGGACGCGAAGACCGCGCAGAAATTCATCGACAACCTTGCCATTTTCTCCCTGCTGGCAAACGTGGCGGACGTGAAATCACTGGTCATCCATCCGGCGAGCACGACGCATTCGCAGCTGAACGAGGCCGAGCTTCTGGATCAGGGCATTCGGCCGAACACGATCCGCCTGTCGATCGGCATTGAGAAGGCGGAGGATCTGATCGCGGCTCTGGACGCGGCGTTCGAGGCGGTGAAGGCGTAACGCGTGTCGGCCGCGGCATCTGCGCTTTTGTGTTCACGTCCTGCATGGCGCCGTGACACCCCGCCCCGGGAGGACGGCAGACGTAGATCGCGTGCCCTGCGTCCGGATGCATCATCCGTCAGCCATCCGTTTGTGCCCGAAGCTGCCGGAAAATACGGGAAACTCGCTTCGCTCAGACATCCCGTATTTTCCGGCACGGGCCCAAATGGACGGCTGGCGGATAAACGATGCATTCGGACACAAAGGCACCGCGATCTACGTCTGCCGTCCTTCCGGGGCGGGGTGTCACGGCGTCTTTTCGGATGCGTTTTTTCAGAAAGCGATTGACGGCCTTCGGGCCGGATGGTATATTGGATGCAAACCGAACAGCATACGCTTTTGCGCCGGGAGGCGCCAACGCTGATGCGTTGAGGGAATCGGATGAAACTTCCGGGCTATCCCAGTAACCGTGAAGCTGACGAACGGGCAATCAAGTCACTGCCGCAAGGTGGGAAGGCGCCCAAGTAGGATGAAGCCAAGCCGGGAGACCTGTCTGCGTATGAAACACTTCTGGGGTTGGGTGGGAACGACGTGAGTTCGCGCAGGCGAAGTTGCGTTCTTTTTGTTGCTCCCCAATCGGGGGAGCAATTTTTTGTTTACGGCGGCGGGGTTCGCGCAGCGCAGCGATGCAGAGCTGGCAGTAGGGCCTGCTGAGTGCAGTGCTGCAGAGCTGACGGCAGGGTCTGTGAAGTGCAGCGCTGGCTACTGTGGCGGGGTTCGCGAAGCGTTTTCCGGTCTGCCGTAACGACAGAAAATCCGTACGGTCTGGGATGGCCGCGGTGAAAGATGCTCCTTCTCTGTCCGGTGAAAAAAAGAAAGGAGCGTATTCAAAATGAAACGCACAAGACGGTTGGCGGCGATCCTGATCGCCGCGCTGCTGGCGGCTCTGACCGCCTGCGGCACACAAAACGGTTCCGGCACGGCGCCGGAGACTGCTTCCCAGGCGGCGGTGAGCGAAGCCGCGCAGGCGGAAGAGAACGGATCCGCGGACGGATCCGCGCAGGCGGAGGAGAACGGATCCGCGGAAGGATCTGCACAGGCGGCGAAAACGGAGTCCGCACAGGAGGAAGCCGGACAGGCGGGAGAAGCCGGATCCGCGCAGACGGCGGAAAACGGGCCGATCACGGTCATGGACATGACGGGCCGGGAGATCACGCTGGAGGAGCCCGCCGAGAAGGTGGTGGCGCTCACCGCTTCTGACTGTGAGATCCTCTATGCCATCGGCGCGGGGGACGCGCTGGTGGGACGCGGAGAATACTGCAATTATCCGGCCAAGGTTCTGGAGGTTCCCTCCGTCCAGTCCGGCGCGGACACCAATATCGAGCAGATCCTTTCTCTGGAGCCGCAGGTGCTTCTGATGAGCACCATGGCGCAGACCGAGGAGCAGGTGGCGCAGCTGGAGGCGGCCGGTGTACATGTGGTGGTCAGCGACGCGCAGGACATTGCGGGCGTCTATACGGCCATCGAGCTCATCGGCGCGCTGATGGGAAAGGACGCGGAGGCGGCTGAGGTGATCGACGGCATGAAGAGCACCTTTGCGGATCTGCAGGAAAAGGCCGGAGAAGGAAGCGGCAAGACGATCTACTTTGAGGTATCCCCGCTGCAGTGGGGGCTCTGGGCCGCTGGAAGCCACACCTTCATGGATGAGATCGCGGGCATGCTGGGTCTGACCAACTGTTTCGCGGATGTGGAGGGTTGGGCGGAGGTCTCCGAGGAGCAGGTGCTGGAGCGCGATCCGGATTATATTTTGACCATTACCCAGTATTACGGGGAGGGCCCTACGCCGGAGGAGGAGATCCTGGGCCGTTCCGGCTGGGAAAACATCACCGCCGTGCAGAACAAAGCGATCCTGAACCTTCAGAACGACGAGCTTTCCCGTCCGGCCCCGCGGCTGGCGGAGGGCGCGCAGATGCTCTATGATTTCGTGTATGGGAGCGGGGACTGAGAGGAAAACCGTTCCGGCGGGCCGGGCATCCGGACCGCATAGACATGCCGGGCATGGCAGGGCGGATCGGCCCTGCCGCGTCCGGCGGATCCGCGCGGCGCGCGGTTTCGCTGTATGCGGCGGGGAGGCGCTTCCCGCCCGATTCGGAGGAACGATATGAGAACACGGTCAGACCGTTTTTCTCTTTGGGAATATGCCCTTTTCGCGGGCATAACGCTGGCGGTGCTGTGCCTTTGCGTCTGCGTCGGCAGCGTCAATGTGCCTCTGCGGGAGACCCTGACAGCTGTCGCGGAGGCGCTGCGGGCCCTGGTTCTGCATCGGGAGCGTCCCTCCGGGCTGGGGGCCGCCATCATCCTGTCGGTCAGGATCCCGCGGGTGCTCTGCGTCGCCCTGGTGGGCGCGTCGCTGGCGCTGGCGGGCGCGGCCATGCAGGGGCTTTTGAAAAATGCGCTGGCGGACGGCTCCACGCTGGGCGTTTCCTCCGGCGCGTCGCTGGGCGCGGTGATCGCCATCGCCTTCGGCGTGCGGGTCCCGTTCCTGCCCTTTGCGGGCACCACCGCCATGGCGATCCTGTTCGCCTTTTTTTCCCTGCTGATCATTCTGGGGCTGGCCTACCGGATGGACTGCTCTTTTTCCACCAATACGATCATTCTGATCGGCGTGGTCTTTTCCATGTTCGTGTCCAGCCTCATGAGCGTCATCATCACCTTTGCGGCCGACCGCATCCAGCATATCACTTTCTGGACGATGGGGAGCCTGCAGGGGAAAAACTATACGGATGTGCTGCTGACAGGGGCCGCGCTGCTCGTCTGCGGCAGCGTCATTTTTTCCCGCTGGCGTGAGCTGAACGCCTTCGCGGTGGGGGAGGACAACGCCCGTCACATCGGCGTGAACGTGCGCCGGGTCCGGCTCCTGATCCTGCTGGCCGTGTCCGGTCTCATCGGCGTCTGTGTGTCTGTCGGCGGGACCATCGGCTTCGTGGGGCTGGTGACGCCCCATGCGGTGCGGCTCCTGGCGGGGCCGAACCACCGGCGGCTTCTCCCTGCGTCCCTGTTCGGCGGCGCGGTGTTTCTGATGCTGGCGGATTTGACGGCCCGCATTCTTCTGAACCCGGTGGAGCTGCCCATCGGCGTCGTCACCAGCCTGGTGGGCGCGGTGGTGTTCGTGATCATTTTTTACCGCTCCAGAAAAAGGGTCAAAGGCTGAAAAAGTCGGTATTTTGACGGGAATGCGTTTCAGGGTAGCGGACGGTCGGGAAAATGCGGCCCGCTGCCCCGGACCGGAATGGAGGTTCCCATGTTGGAGATCAAAAAGCTCACCGTGCGTTTCGGGGAGCTGACCGTCGTGGACGGTCTGGACCTGACCGTGGAGGAGGGGCAGTGGCTGATGATCGTGGGCCCCAACGGCGCAGGAAAATCCACGGTCCTAAACGCCGTTACGCAGGGCGTTCCCTACACGGGACAGATCCTTTTCCAGGGGCAGGATGTCCGGCGGATGAAGAGCGTACAGCGGGCCCGCTGTATCGGGATGCTGGCGCAGTCGCACCCGGCGGCCTATTCCTTTTCGGTGGAGGAGGTGGTCTCGCTGGGGCGTTATGCCTATTCCGCGGGGCTTTTATCCGGCCGCGGGGACGAGGACGAGGCGGCGGTGGAGACCGCACTGGAGCTGACCGGGATGCGGGAGCAGCGAAAGCAGTCCGTGCTCACCCTGTCCGGCGGCGAACTGCAGCGGACGTTTCTGGCGCAGGCGTTCGCGCAGGATCCGCAGCTTTTGCTCCTGGACGAGCCCACGAACCATCTGGACCTGATCTATCAGAAGCAGGTGTTCGGCATGATCTCCGACTGGCTGAAAAGGCCGGGGAAAGCCGTGATCTCGGTGGTGCACGATCTGTCGCTGGCGAAGGCCTGCGGCACCGGGGCGCTGTTGATGGACCGGGGCCGCTGTGTGGCCCGCGGCAGTGTGTCGGAGGTGCTCGCGCCGGAGCGGCTGGAGCAGGTATACCGGATGGACGTTTACGCGTGGATGCGGGGACTGCTGTCCCAGTGGAGTTAAGAAAATGAGAAGCGCCGCCGTATGGAAACGGATGGGTGGGGGCGGCCTTTCGCCTGTACAGGATTCGGCGGCCGGACGCAGTATGGAGAGAAAATGGATTTTGGACGTTTCAACCGGGAGATCCTGCCCCCGGATGAGGGCGCGATGCGGCGCGCAAAGGCGCGGTGGGATTCGATCGCCAAGCCGCTGGAGGGCCTCGGAGAGCTGGAGAAGATCTGTGTCCGCATCGCGGGGCTGACCGGCAGTGAAAGGCTTTCCCTGAAAAAAAGAGCTGTGGTGGTCTTCTGCGCCGACAACGGCGTCGTCGCGCAAGGCGTGACGCAGACGGACGCTTCGGTGACGGCTTCCATGGCCGAAATGATCGCCCGCGGAAGATCCAGCGTCTGTCGGATGGCGGAGGCTGCCGGAGCGGAGGTATTTCCCGTGGATATCGGGATGCTCCGGCGGGCGCCGGGCGTCCGGGATCTGCATATCCGAAACGGGACCGGCGATATTTCCCGGGGACCTGCCATGACCCCGCAGGAGGCGGAGCGGGCGGTCGAAACGGGCATCCGGCTGGCCCGCGAGTACCGGGAACAGGGGTATGCGCTTCTGGCTACCGGCGAAATGGGGATCGGGAACACCACGACCGCCGGTGCCATGGCGTCCGTTCTGCTGGGGATTCCCGCGGAGCGCGCCGTGGGGCGCGGGGCCGGGCTTTCGGAAGAAGGGCTTTTGCGGAAACGGGAGGCGGTCCGCCGGGCGGAAGAGTGCAATCGGCCGGACGCCGGAAACGCGTTTGAGGTGCTCTGGAAGCTGGGCGGTCTTGACATCGCGGGCATGGTCGGGCTGTTTCTGGGCGGCGCGCTGTACCGGGTGCCGGTCCTCATCGACGGCTTTATCAGCGCCGTCGCCGCGCTGACGGCCGCACGGCTGTGTCCGGGGAGCGTCTGTGCGATGATCGCCAGTCACTGCTCGGCGGAGCCCGCCGCGCAGGCCGTTCTGGACGCGCTGTCCCTTCAGGCCGTGATCCATGCCGGTCTTCGGCTGGGCGAGGGGACCGGGGCGGTCTGCATGATGCCGCTGCTGGATCTGGCCGTTTCCGTCTATGACGGGGCCGCCGCATTTGCGGACGCCGGAGTCGCGGCGTACACGCCGCAGGGAGAAGAAACGTTATGATGATCCTGCTGACCGGGGGATCCGGCTGCGGAAAGAGCGCCTATGCGGAATCGCTCTGCGCAGACATGGAGGGCCCCAGATATTATATCGCCGCCATGCGGCCCTATGGAGAAGAAAGCGAGCGAAAGATCGCAAAGCATCGGAGGATGCGGGAGGGCAGGGGCTTCGAGACGGTGGAGCGCTATACGGATCTGGCCGGACTTGCGCTGCCCGGCCGGGGTGTCGCGCTGCTGGAGTGCATCTGCAACCTGACCGCCAACGAAATGTTCGATGAAACGGGAACCTGGACGGATCCCTGCGCCCGGGTGCTGGACGGGGTGGAAGCGCTGCGCCGCCAGTGCCGGGATCTGATCGTAGTGACCAATGACGTGGGGAGCGACGGGCGGGAATACGATCCCGGCACCACCGCCTATATCCGGGCGCTGGGGCGGATCAACGCCGTCCTGGCGGAGCGGGCGGATGCGGTCTTCGAGCTGGTCTGCGGCATTCCGCTGCAGAAAAAGGGCTGTCCGGGCGGGATCGCCCGGCTGAGCGGGAAGGAGGAAAACACCGGATGAGAGAATTTTTGCGGTCGCTGGCGATGGCCTTTCTGATGTTTTCCGTCATACCCATGCCGCGGATCGAGTGGAAACAGGAAAACATGAAATATATGCTGGCCTGCCTTCCCCTGGTGGGAGCCGCGGCTGGCCTGCTGCAGTGGGGCTGGTTTTTGCTCTGCGAGGTTTTTTCCTTTGGAAATGTCCTGTTCGCCGCCGGTCTGACGCTGCTGCCGGTCCTGATCACCGGCGGCATCCATATGGACGGCTTCTGCGATACCGTGGACGCGCTGGCGAGCCATGGGCCCAGTGCGCGGAAGCGGGAGATCCTGAAGGATCCGCATGCGGGGGCATTCGCCGTGATCTACGCGGGGCTCTGGCTGCTGTCGTTTTTCGCCCTCTGCACGGAGCTGCCCCGCAGCCGGGAGGCGGTGCTCACGCTGGGGCTCCATCAGGTGTTCGCGCGGACGCTGGGAGCCCTGGGGAGTGTTTGTCTCCCTTCCGCCTCCGGGGAGGGACTGCAGCATACGTTCCGGGGAGCCGCGTCCGGCCGGGCCGTCTTTTTCCTGCTGGGCTGGACGGTCCTCTGCACGGCGGCGCTGTGCCTTCTTTCGCCCGCAGGAGGGGCCGCATGTCTGGCCGTGTTCCTGCTCTGCTTTTTGTATCTGCGCAGAATGGCGGAGAAACAGTTCGGCGGCATGTCCGGGGATCTGGCCGGATATATCATCACGGTATCGGAGCTTTTGATGCTTTTTGCGTATCTCATAACGGACAGGATGGTGAGTCTATGGTTTTGATCGTCGGAGGAGAGGGCTCCGGGAAACGCAGCCTTGCCGCCGCGCTGGGGTATCGGCAGGAGGACATGGCGGATGCCTGCCTCGATGAACGGCCGGTGGTCTTTCATGTGGAAAAAATGGTTTTCGCCCGTCCGGACGGAATGGAAGAGCTGTATCGGGCGCTTCTGGAAAAAGAGGTCGTGATCTGCAATGAGGTGGGCAGCGGCGTCATCCCCATCGACCGCGGGGAACGCCTGGGAAGAGAGGCCGCGGGGCGTCTGTGCATTCTGCTGGCCCGGGAAGCGGACGCCGTGGTGCGCATGATCTGCGGCATCCCCACGGTGATCAAAGGAGAACTCCCATGAAGGTACTGCTGCTGCGGCACGGGGCCACCGCCGGAAACGAGCGGAGGAAATACATCGGCAGGACGGACGAACCGCTGAGCGGACAGGGCATCGCACAGGCCCGGGCGGTGGCGGAGCGCGGGATCCGGCTGGAAACGGTTTTTTCTGCGGAGAGAGGAACCCTTGCGGAAGCGATCTGCCCTGCGGAGCACGGGACCCGTGCGGAAGCGGCTTTTTTGGGGGAGCGCGGCACCCGGGCCGGGGCAGCCTGGCCCGTTCCGGCATGCGTCTATGTCACTCCGCTTATCCGGACCCGGCAGACCGCCGCGATCCTTTTTCCGGGCGCGGAGCAGATCGCGGTGGATGATCTGCGGGAAATGGATTTCGGCGATTTCGAAAACCGAAGTGCGGAGGAAATGGCGGAGGATGCGGCCTATCGGGAATGGGTGGAAGGAGAATGCGAGGGACCGTGCCCGGGGGGAGAATCCAAAGCGGATTTCTTGCGCCGGGTACAGGAAGCCTTTGCGCGCGTGATCGCCGCGCGGATGGAAGCCGCCTCGTCCCGGGAACCGGCGGTTTTCGTGGTGCATGGCGGTACGATCATGGCCGTGCTGGAAAAGTACGCCCGCCCGGCCATGGAGTTTTATGAAGGACATGTGCAGAACTGTCAGGGGATCGTCTGCACGGTGCTGCCGGGGACGGACGGACTTCCCTTTGTGCTGGGCGATATCGTGAGGACGCAGCCGCCGTTTCGTGCGCCGGAAGCCTGAGGCACCTGCCGCGGGGCTCCGGAGGCGGGGAACTGTCCGCCGCAGATTTCTCGGGATCCGGGATTGGGCCTGCCGTGCCGCGGCTGCCGGAGGGTGCAGAATCATAAGGGTGCGGAATTTATAAAGAACGGATAGGCGAAAAAGAATGATCTGGCATTTGTGCGCGTTCGTGATCGGCTTTGCGGCGGATCTGATGTTCGGCGACCCGCTGGGGAGTTTTCATATCGTGGTCTGGATGGGAAAGGAGATTTCCCTGCTGGAAAAAGGGTTTCGGCGGCTGTTCCCGAAAAATGCCGTGGGAGAGCTGGCCGGTGGAGTGTTTCTCGTTCTGTTCGTCGGTGCGGGAAATTGGCTCGGGAGCGCGGCGGCCCTATATGTCCTGTATCGGCTGCATCCCGCCGCCGGATTGGCCGGGGAGAGCTTTCTGTGCTGGCAGTGCCTTGCCATGCGCTGTCTGAAGGCGGAGAGCATGCGCGTTTATGAAGCGCGGGACGACCTCGCAAAGGCCAGGGAAGCAGTAGGGCGCATCGTGGGACGTGATACCGGCGCGCTGGATTTTGCGGGCGTCTATCGGGCCTGTGTGGAGACGGTGGCGGAAAACAGCTCGGACGGTGAGATAGCGCCGATGCTGTATCTGGCCCTGGGCGGCGCGCCGTTCGGCGTGCTGTATAAGGCTGTCAATACCATGGACAGCATGCTGGGCTATAAAAAAGAACGGTATCTGTATTTCGGGCGGGCGGCGGCCAGACTGGACGACGCGGCCAATTTCTTCCCGTCCCGGATCGCGGCCGTTTTGTGGATCCTCGTCGCGGCCCCGTTGGGGCTGGATGCCGGAAACGCGCTGCGGATCTTTTGCCGGGACAGGAGACGTCATTCCAGCCCCAACGCGGGACAGACAGAGGCGGCCTGTGCGGGCGCGCTTCACATCCGGCTGGGAGGAACCTCCAGTTATTTCGGGAAACCGGTGGAAAAACCGACCATCGGGGACGATGACCGCCCGGTGGAGGCGGAGGATATCGTACGGGCCAACCGTCTGCAGTATGCCGCGGGCGCGCTGTGCTGGCTGCTCTGTATGTTTGTGAAAGGGGCTGTGATCTTTTTATGCTGACGCACGGAGGGGACAGGATCGGTTTCCGGGAAACCTATGGGCGGGAACCGCTGGATTTTTCGGTGAATGTCAATCCGGCGGGTCTGCCGCCGTCCGCCCGACAGGCCGCCGCGGAGGCGCTTTCCCACGGGGAAAGGTATCCGGATATGCGGTATCGGCGGCTGTGCAGGGCGCTGGGACAGCACTGCGGGGTCCCGGAAGACTGTGTGACGCCCGGAAACGGCGCCGCCGATCTGATCTGGCGGATCGCCGCCCTCGTGCGGGGGAAACCGGCGCTTTTGACCGCGCCCACCTTTTCGGAATATGAAGCCGCGCTGTCCGCCTTCGGATGCCGCATCCGCCGCTTTCAGCTCCTGCGGGAAACCGGATTTTCCGTGACAGAGGACTTTCTTTCGCGGATCACGGCGGATCTGGGGGCGGTTTTTCTATGCAATCCCAACAACCCTACGGGACGGACCGTGGACCGGGCGCTGCTTTTGCACATCCTGGAGCGGTGCCGGGACTGCGGCGTGCTGTTGTGCGTGGACGAATGCTTTAACGGATTCCTGGAGGAACCGGCGGCCCATTCGCTGCGGGGACAGTTGGAGCGGTACGGAAATCTCATTCTCATAGGTGCGCTGACCAAGCTCTATGCCATGGCAGGACTGCGGCTGGGCTATGCGCTCTGTTCCGATCCGGAAATGACGGAGAAGCTATGGGCACAGGGGCAGAGCTGGCCGGTGTCCGCGATGGCGGAGGCGGCGGGGACCGCGGCGCTGGCGGACAGCGCGTACCTGGAGCGCTCGCTGGCACTTCTGCAGTCAGAGCGCGGGCGCATGAAGCGGGAGCTGGAGGCCGTTTTCCGGGAAAGCCCGTATCCTTCCGAGTTGTATGGAGGGGAAGCGAATTATCTGTTTTTTCATACGGAGATCCCGGATTTCGGCGCGCGGCTCGCGGAGCGGGGGATCCTGGTCAGGGACTGCCGGACCTATCCGGGGCTGGAGGAAGGGGATTATCGGACTGCCGTCCGCCTGCCCGCGGAGAATGACCGGCTGCTGGCGGCGGTGCGGGAGCTGATCTGAAGGAGAGGAGATGAGTTCAGCCATGGCGAAACGGATCATGATCCAGGGAACCATGTCGAGCGCGGGAAAGAGCCTGATCGCGACGGGTCTTTGCCGCATTTTTCATCAGGACGGATATCGCGTCGCGCCGTTTAAAAGTCAGAACATGGCGCTCAACAGCTTTATCACGGAGGACGGACTGGAGATAGGCAGGGCACAGGCGGTACAGGCGCAGGCGGCCTGTGCCGAACCCTCCGTGCGGATGAATCCGATCCTGCTGAAGCCCTGTACGGATATGGGAAGTCAGGTGATCGTAAACGGAGAGGCGGTCGGCGTCATGCACGCCGAAGAGTACTACCGTTACCGCCCTTCCCTGCGCGGCACGATACGGCAGGCGTTCGACCTGCTGGCGCAGGAGTATGAGCGGATCGTGATAGAGGGCGCGGGAAGTCCGGCGGAGATCAATCTGAATCAGGACGATCTGGTGAACATGGGGATCGCGGACATGTTCGACGCGCCGGTCCTGCTGACGGCGGATATCGACCGGGGCGGCGTTTTCGCGCAGATCTACGGGACGATCATGCTGCTGCCTCCTGCATGGCGGAGGCGGATCCGGGGCGTGATCATCAACAAGTTCCGGGGAGACGTGGAGATCCTGCGGCCCGGACTGCGCATGATAGAGGACCTGACCGGCGTTCCCGTGATCGGGGTGGTGCCTTATCTGCAGCTGGATATCGATGAGGAGGACAGCGTGATCCAGCGGGAAAATAAGGAGCGCAGGCCGCTGGAGATCGCAGTGATCCGTTTTCCGCGCATTTCCAATTCCACCGATTTCAACCCGCTGCAGCGGCGGCCCGCGGTCCATGTGCGTTACGTCGGCCGCCCGGCGGAATTCGGCCGTCCGGACATGGTGATCCTGCCCGGCACGAAAAGCACGATGGCGGATCTGGAATGGATGCGTCAGAACGGGCTGGAGGCGCTGGTCCAAAAGGCAGCGGCGGCGGGAACGCCTGTGTTGGGGATCTGCGGCGGCTATCAGATGCTGGGAGAGCGCCTGTCGGATCCCGAAGGGACCGAACGGGGAGGAGAAATGCGCGGAATGGGCCTTCTGCCTCTGGAGACGGTCTTTGCCGCCCGGAAAACGAGACTTCGGTCGGAGGGCGTCATCGAACCGCCGGAGGGCATTTTCGGACCGCTGACGGGAGCGGCGTTTTCGGGCTATCAGATCCATATGGGGATCTCGACGCCCGGCAAAGATACCTCTCCCTTTTGCCGCCTGGCTGACGGCAGCGGGGAAGGGGCCGTGAGAGGAAACGTGGCGGGCACTTATCTTCACGGCCTGTTCGACCGGGACGCGGCTGCGGCCCTGGAAAAGCTGCTCCTTTCCCGCAGGGGGCTCTCCTGTGAGGGACCGGTACAGGAGACGGATACGGCCGCTTTTCTGCAGGGTCAGTATGACCTGCTGGCCGCTGCGCTGCGGGAAAATCTGGATATGTCCAGGATCGAAGAGATCCTGGCGGAACAGGTTTGAGCTGTACTGCTGTGAGTCCCGGCCTGCTCCGTGAGCCGCCGGTTGAGACTGGTGAAATCGGAGGGCCCCGCCTCCAGCACGAACTGATGGAACCGAAGCGGCGTGAAGGCGTCGTCCCACAGCGCCTCGGCCCGGGCGCGCAGCGCGCGCATCTCCAGGAAGCCCACGTAATATTTCAGATAGACGGCAGGGTCGGTGCGCAGGTAATCGTATACGCGCTCCGCCGTTTCGGCGGGAAGGCCGAAGGACGTGAGCGAGCGCAGGATATCCGGTTTGGCCGTGCCGTAGTAGTGGAGGGCCATGTCCAGCAGGGAATACAAGCTGATCTGCAGGTCCCGCTGGACGGAGGTGAGGCGGCACAGCAGGACGGAGGCGTCCGGCGCGCCGGATGCGGCGAGAAGCTGCGCGGCATAATCGTAGGAAAGCTGTTCCGTATAATAGGCCCAGCCCTCCACGTATCCGCCGTAAAAGAGAAGCTCCCGGACCCGCTGACCGTTTTGGACGGAGCCGTAGAGGGAAGAATATACGGTCTGATAGAGATGGCCGGGATATCCTTCATGGGCCAGCGTGGTGTACAGCTCGATCCCGTCCGAGGTGGAGGAACGGTTGATGCAGATCGTGTTGTGAAAAAGATCGTCGATGGGCGGGGACATATAAAAGGCCGGGCTGGTATAGGATTCCAGCGCCGCGTCCACGTTTTTGACGGTGCAGGAAATGCCGCTATCGGAAAGCGCAGTCAGGGGCGGAAAATCCGCCTGCATTTTCTGCTGCAGGTCGGCCAGGATGCCGGATGGATCGGTGATCGGAAAGCCGTCGGACAGAGAAGCAGGATCCGGCAGGCTGCCGGTCATTTCCCGATATTGGGACACGAGGGCCTTCAGCGTTTCAAAGTTCTTGCGGAAGGATTTCCGCAGGACAGTGTAAAGGCTGTCCATGTCCAGCCGGGTGCCGGTGTTTTTTTTGACCAACCAGGCGTAATACGCCCGTCCCTTCGGCAGTTCACACAGCCCGCCCTCCTTTCGGCCGCTTTTTGACAGCAGGATCAGATCGTCGGCCAGCTCCTGGTAGGCCGGAAGGACCGATTCCGTGAGCAGACGGTCATTTTCCGAGAGATAGAGGTTTCGCTGTTCTTCGGTGAGGGCGCCCTGCGTAAGAAGCGTGTCCAGTCTGTCCCGAAGGGTCGTCTGCAGAAAATGGGTTCCCTTTTCCAGCGCGGAGGCATCCATAATGCTGCCGCACTGCGCCGCCGCCCGCAGGGCATCTTCCTCCGGCATGAAAAGCCCGGCCCGTGCTTTGGCGGCTTCATAATCGGAAAGCCCCTGCAGATAAGAAGGGACGGATTCCAGGAGGGAGAGATAATCGGCCGCGTCCTTTTCGCTGCGCAGCGTGTATTCCGCCAGCAGAAGGGGCAGTTCTCCCTGCATGCCGGAGGAGGGGGAGAACGGCTCGTCATACAGGGCGAACTGCTGTCCCTCCAGCGCGGTGTTCAGGTAGGAGATCAGCAGCTCCCGGGTATAGCGCTCTTCGTCCTTGAGATGATCGGGACGGAGTCTGGAAAGACGGTCCAGCAGATCCTGCGCTGCGGCCGCGGATTTCCCGGAGCTGTCCGGATCGTAGACCGGCAGAGAACAGGAATCGGGCGATACGCCGAACTGCTCCGGCTGCGCCAGCGTAAAATGGAGACTCAAAGGATCGCCCTCCAGGGACTGGACGAAAAAAGCATCCGTCAGATGTCGGAAACAGAGACTGTCGAATCTTTGAGAACCGAACCAGCACAGGCCCAGCAGGCAGACCAGCGCGGCACAGCAAAAGAAATATTTTTTCTTTTTCAAAGTAGAATTCCTGACATTTTTTACTATCTATATGAGGTTCTATTTTCTATTATGAAGGTAAATCTCGGATCGGCCTGGGTCAGCACGCGTGGAGGGGATGGGGAATTCATGCAGACTCTTGAAAAACGCCGGTTCTTAGCGAAGTGAGCCTGACAAGGCGAAACTGAGCTTAGAACCGCTGCGTTTTTCACGAAGCGAAAGCGTGTCTGCAGAATCCCCATCCCCTCCCCGTGCGCTGACCCAGGCCGGGCGGCGGTTTCCTGCGGGCGGGAGTGGGAAAGGGCTTGACCGGGTTATAGGAAATGTGATACATAAATAAGTGTACGACAGAATATGGACGGCGGGCGAGTGGCGGAATGCGCATGCCGTTTCTCGTCCTTACCGGCGACAAAGGAATAAAAGAGGTTCTCTATGGAAAATATTTTGGCCCCTTCGATCCTGGCCGCGGATATCATGCGGCTGGGGGAGCAGATCAGCGAAGTGCGCGGGGCTGGCGCAAAATATCTGCACATCGATGTGATGGACGGCATTTTTGTCCCGTCCCTTTCCTATGGGGTCTGTGTGGTGGAATCCATCCGGAAGTCCTGCGATATGGTGCTGGATGTGCATTTGATGATCGTGGAGCCGCACCGGTATGTGGAGGCGTTCGCACAGGCAGGCGCGGATATCATCACGGTGCATCTGGAGGCCTGTGCGGACGTGCGGGAGACTATCGCGCTGATCCAACGGCAGGGCTGCCGGGCCGGGCTGACGATCCGCCCGGAAACACCGGTGGACGCTGTGGAGGAATATCTGGATCAGATCGACCAGCTTCTGATCATGAGCGTTCATCCGGGATTCGGCGGTCAGCATTATTTCGCCAGCGCCACCGACCGGATCCGGGAGGCCGCGGAGCTGATCCGCAAAAGCGGCAGGTCCATCGATCTGGAGGTGGACGGGGGTGTGACCCGGGACAATGTGGAAAAGATACTGGATGCGGGTGCCAACGTGATCGTGGCGGGCTCCGCCGTATTTCACGATCCGCAGAAGGATGCCGCCGAATTCATGCGGATCCTGCGGGAGCATTCCCGTGCGCGGGATGCACAGTGAATTTTTGAAAGTAGCCGGACTCCGGTGCGCGGTGTGTTTTTAAAAACCGCCGGATTCCGGTGTACGGTGCGTTCCTAAAAACTGCCGGACTCCGGTGCAGTGCGGCGGCAGACTCCGAAACGGCGAATATATTTTTTACAAAAACATCACGACGATGGGGATCGTGAGCACGGAGAGCAGAGTGGCGAGAACGATGGTCCGCGCCAGCGTATCCGTTTCCAGCCCGAACTGTTTGGAACACATCAGCGGCAGATTGCCGCAGGGCGCGGCCAGCAGCAGGGCACAGGTGCCCGCCAGCAGCGGGTTAGACAGAAACGGGCGCAGGCAGACTACGCAGCCCACGGGCAGCAGCACGAGGCGCAGCGCGAGGAACAGATAGTCCTTTTTGTGGGAAAAGATCTCCCGGATGGGCAGCCGGGCCACGGAAACGCCGAGCACCAGCATGGACAGCAGCGTGGTGCAGCGGCCTGCATAGGTGACGGTTTCCGACAGCACGGCGGGCACGGGCGGATCGATGATGTAGAGCACGATGGTCAGCAGGGCGGAAACGGTGCCGATGTTGACAAAGCCGGACAGGGTATCCCGAAGCCCGTTCCCTCCCTTCAGTCCGGCCTTTCTGCGCAGAATGGAAAGGCCGCTGGTATAGAACAGAAGATTGTAGATCAGGTTGTTGATCGAGACATAGATGAGCGCGCTGTTTCCGAGGACGGCGGTAACCAGCGGGATCCCCAGAAAGCCCACGTTGCCGTATACCGTCAGCAGGTGATACAGATAACGCTTTTCTTTTTTTATCCCCAGAAGGAGCGGGAACAGGGTGCCCGCCGCGATCAGGACCAGATATAGGAGAAGCATCACGCCGAAGGAAAAGGCAAGCTCCGGGACCGAAAGCCGGGGCCCCTCGTCGAAGGCGGAGCAGATCAGGGCCGCGGGATTGCAGATATTCACCACCAGGCCGGAGATATGGCCCGCGGATTCCTCGCTGAGCCTGTTTTTCCGGAAGAGAAAACAGCCGGTCAGAATGAGGATCAGCATGACGCACATCTGCTGGATCACGATCATGATATTCATGGAAGAACCTCCCTGTCGGGCAAAAGGCCGACGGATATAGTATAGCAATATTCCGCTCCGGTGGGAAGCGGATTTTTTTGCCGGACGGGAAGTTTTTTCGCCGGGGAAGCGGCTGTTTTGCCGGAAACGATTTTCTACGGGAAGGATCTGCGGATCGGGAAAGCGCCGCCGGGAGAAATATCTGCCCGGAGAAAAGGGAGATGTGGGCTCAGGGGGAAATGTCTGCCCGGAAGGAAACATGTACCCGGGCGGGAACAGAAGGGCCGGACATACAGTCCGGAAAAAGGAGGCACAGGAGATGGCGGAGAACAGGATCGGGATCCTTTCGGATACGCACGGGCTGCTACGGGAGGAGGTGCTGGAAGCGCTGAAAGGCTGCGGCGCGATCCTGCACGCCGGAGACGTGGGCGGACCGGAGATCCTGGAGCGGCTTTCCGCGATCGCGCCCGTGTACGCCGTGCGGGGCAATACGGATCGGGATTGGGAAAAGCCCCTGCCGGAAACGCAGTCGGTCACGCTCTTCGGCGTCCGTTTTTTCCTGATCCATAACCGCAAAAAGGCAGGGGAACTGCCGGAGTGCGATATCGTGCTGAGCGGTCATACCCATAAATACGAGGAAAGGCGCGAGGGCAGCAGGCTTTTTCTGAATCCCGGGAGCTGCGGCCCGAAGCGTTTCCTTCTTCCGGTCACGATGGCGGTGCTGAAGGTTTCGGAGAATGGATGGCAAGCGGAACGGCTGGATCTGCCCGCCGGGACGCAGGGCGGCACGCTGTATGTGTCGGGGGCGGAAAAGGCGGACTCCGGGACGGATGCGGGAGTCTCCGGTGTGGGCGCGCTCGGAAGGGAAACGGGAGCCTTTGGAGCGAATGCTCCCGAAATGAAGGCAGATCCCGGAGAGAAAGCGGCCAAGGGTTTAAAGGCGGACTCCCCCGAGGCATATATGGCGCAGCTGCCGGAAAAGGATCTGAAAAAGCTGGTGTCCGACATCATGCGCAGCGTGGACAGGGGCCGGCCCGTGAAGGAGCTGGCGGGAAAATACCGGATCGGGGAGGAACTGGCAGAGCTGATCTGCCGCCTTTATGTGACGCATCCGGGGATCGATGCGGAGGGCATCATCAATAAAATGGGGATCTATAACAGATAGGAGAAAACGGCCCTTCGCGGGACCGCATTTTCGCGGAATGTCCGTCTGGGGACGGATTTGCAAAAAAAAGAAGGGAGAGATCGGCATGCATATTCTGGTCACGCCGCCGCTGAACGAGCGGCAGAAACAAAAACTGCGGGAGGCCGCTCCGGGCCGGACGTTTGTCTTTCGGGAGCAAAGCGCGGTGACGGAGGAGGATCTGCGGCACGCGGAGGTCATTCTGGGCAATCTGCGTTCGCCTTCCCAGCTGCAAAAGTGCGGGGAACTGAAGTGGATCCAGCTCAATAACGCGGGAACGGAGGGCTACTGCGAACCGGGGATCCTGCCGGAGGGCGCGCTTTTGGCCAACGCCACCGGCGCCTATGGGCTGGCGATCTCCGAGCATATGATCGGCTGCCTGTTCGAGCTGCGCAAGAAGCTCCATTTATATTATCGAAATCAGCTTTCCCATGACTGGAGATCGGAAGGATTTGTGGATGTGATCGAGGGCAGCAATGTGCTCATCGTCGGTTTCGGGGATATCGGGTCCGCCTTCGGGAAAAAAATGGCAGCCCTGGGCTGCCATGTGGCCGGTATCCGGCGGCGGAGCTTTGATAAGCCGGAATGGCTGGAAGAGCTGTGCGGCATGGAGGAGCTGGACCGGCTTCTGCCCTGGGCCGATGTGGTGGCCATGAGCCTGCCCGGCAATGACTTCACCCGGCACACGCTGAACCGGGCGCGCATCGCGCTTCTGAAAAAGAATGCGGTAGTGCTCAATGTGGGGCGGGGCAGTGCCATCGATACGGACGCCCTCTGCGACGCGCTGTATGCGAGCCGGATCGCGGGCGCCGCGCTGGATGTGACCGATCCCGAGCCGCTTCCGGCTTCCCATCCGCTCTGGGATGCGCCCAATGCCGTCATCACGCCTCACATCTCGGGCGGCTTCGCGCTGCCGGAGACGCTGGAGCAGATCGTGGAGCTTTTCGCGCAGAATCTGCGCCGGTATCTGAACGGGGAGCCGCTGGGGAACCTGGTGGATCTTCGCACCGGATATCGGGCGTGAATCCAGTGGAGCTTCGCACCGGCTATCGGGCGTGAACCCGGTGGAGCTTCGTATCAGCTATCGGGTGTGAATCCAGTGGAGCTTCATATCGGATTCGGGCGTGAACCCGGGGCCTTCGTACCGGCTATCGGGTGTGAACCGCCCGGATCAGGGAATCTGCCGGTCACTCGGCCTCGTCCGGGTAATAAACCTTTTCTTTTCCGAAAAATTCAGCCGTCCCGCACCGCCAGGGTTCGATCTCCTCATCCACGAAAACGGTTGGCGTCCGGGGCGGCTTTTCCACCTGCACGCTAGTCTCTTCGGTGGTCTCCAGAAGATCGATATTGCGCTGGATGCATGCGGCATATCGCTGCGCCTCTCCCGTGCGGATCGCATCCAGGATGGCGGCGCTGGTGACCTTCTGCGGCGTTCCGACGGTGAGCAGTCCGGTGATGACGAGCCCGGCAGCAGTCAGGGCATAGAATGTCTTCGGAGACAGGAAAAATCCGAATTCAGCTCCTTTTTTCCGCTGGATCCATCCGAACAGATAGAATTCGTTCAGGGTCAGGAGCAGGACGTAGGCGAAATAAATGATATCCTGGATCCGGCCGAGGCGCCATTCTCCCAGCGCGAAGATCAGAGGCGTGTACATTGCGGAAAGCATGCAGTAACTGGCAAGGGAGACGATCCCCGGCAAAGGGAAACGGAATTTGCATCTGCGGGCGATATTCCACAGCACGGGTGAGAGGACCAGCAGGAGGAGAAGGAGATACCAGCTCACGAATTCACCGGCCGCCTGCGTGAAACATACCTGGAAGGATTTCAGGATGGAACCTATCGCTCCGTATTCGATTTCCTGCTGAATGCGCATGTCGCGTTTCGGGAAGCCGGGAGACAGGACATTTGCCGAAAAGGCCGCCAGCAGGAAGAATCCGGAAAACAGAAGGGGCTTCAGACACTCCTTCTTTTTCAGATAGATAAAGAGGATGAACAGATAACCGATCAGGATACAGCCGGTCAGCCCGCTCACCAGATCCCCGCCGCCCGCCAGGATTCCGAAGGGCGCAGAGAGGATGAGAAAGATCCGGCGTTTCCAGACCGTCCGTGCCTGGCATGCGAGCAGGACAAAGGATAAAAAGCAGATCAGGAAGGAAAAGGATCCCATATAATGGATGGCGCCGTTGTACCAGAAAAATGCGTGGGCCTTGGCGGGCACAAGCTGGACGATCAAAAGGCTGACACAGGACGCGGCGAAAACCGTTTCCTTCTTAGAGGCGCCGCATATTTTGTACAGCAGTGCGTAGAAGAGCAGGCAGGTCGCAGCGATGCAGAGAAAGGACAGCAGGAAGGGAACCAGATGATAGCCGTCTGTGTCACAGACGCCCGGCTGGAGTGCCATCAGGAAAAGGGAGGAAAAAGTGCCCTGCCACCCCACATAGGCCTCCGCGACCTGCGCGAGCGCCGCCTTTAACACGCCGGAAAATCCCTGGCCCTCCACCCAGACACGATGGCAGAGCGCGCTGTAATCGAAGTCATCTCCCTGCGGATAGACGTAGCGTCCGGACAGGACGATGGGGATATAGCAAAGAATAGCGGCAATGGGAACGGCTGTATACAGCCATGCGGGAAGCTGAAACTCCCGGTCGGCGGAACGGGGGCCGTGTGTCCGAAGCCAGCCCGTTATTCCGATCAGGAGACTTTCCAGGCCAATAAAGCTGATCACCTGCAGTGTGCGCAGGGAGGGGTCCCATGCGTCCGCATAACCGGTTTTGAGCACTACGATATAAAAGCACAGCAGAACCGACAAGCCCGAGATCAGACAGCCCGTCTGCGCGTTCTGAAAAATATTTTTCTCTTTCCGGGCAAATCGGATGACCGCACATATGGTCAGGACTGCCGCGGTGAAAATGCCGCAGTTCATCCATTTGGAGAGATAGAAGAAACAGTAAAGCAGGGGAAGGACGAGTCCTTTTACAAATGTGTAGGAGATCACGGGTTCCCGGCCTCTCACAAGAATGAGCGTGAACAGCACCGCGGCGAAAGAGAAGAGAACCTGTCCGTAAAAAAAGCCTTTTTCTTTTCTGATCATAATATATCCTCATGAAGCGATCGTTGGAACGATATGATTTCGGCGTTAGTGTAACAGTAACATAATGAATATAAAAATTCAATTCTTTTATTCGATAAACACTGACAGCATCCCGTTTTCCATCGCAAAAAATGTTACGGAGATATTACAAAAACCTATTGCGCCGGGCCCGTCAGGGATGATAGAATGAAAACCAGACGGCGCGGCGTCAGGGACGTGCGCCAAAGCGTGTGGGGGATGCGTTTTGAAAGCGGTGAACACCAAAAAAAAGAGAAAAAAGAATAGACGGGAAATGCGGACCCTGACCGCCATATACGCGGCGGCTGTTTTTTTTGCCGTGGTCACGCTGGGCTGCGGGCTGTTCTATGCCCTGCGGGAAGGGGCGGAGGATGCACAGCCCGTTCAGGCGGAGTTGGCTCAGAACGAGGCTGGGGCGGACGCGCAGCAGACGGACGGACCGCAGGCGGAGGAGTCCGGATATGAGACGGAGCCAGAAACAGAACCGGAAACGGAGACCGAGACCGAAACAGAAGAGCCAGAGGTATATGTGGAGCTGACGGAGGAGAACCGGGACGGTTTTGTCAAGGTGGAATCCTGTGAGATCCGGCCCGGCACCGGCAGCTTTGAGCTGCGGGGCACGGTGGAGGAAAAGCCGGTCAGCGATGACGACAGCTTTTATCTGCTCGAGATGAAGATGTACGATACGCAGCCCGATCCGGAGGGAAACTATATCGCCCGCGTGACGAAGGATAGATCGTTTACCCTGTCCGCGCAGACCAACATTGACCGCTCCGATTCCAGGCTGATGTCCAAGTTCGTGGTGGCGGTGAAGCTGAACGGGGAATATGTGCCGCTTTGCGAGCCGCAGTATATCACCAATCCGGAGGTGCTGGCGGCGTATCGGGGAGATTTTCCAAAGCCCGCGTCCATCAAGGGCATTTTGGTGGATCCGCTGAAGCTGACCGGGTCCGAGCTGGACGATCTGGGCGTCCATCACGCCGCGTACAATATCTTCATTTCCAAGATCCTGGGGGAGACCACGAACGGCGCGTACCCCACCATTTATTTTGACCATAACGGGAAGACCTACGCCTTCAACGGACAGCGGATCTCGGAGTACGACCATGTTTTCAGCACGCTGACGGAAAAGGGCATCACCATTACGGCGATCCTCCTGAACAATAAGAGCGCGGCGCAGCCCCAGCTCATCCACCCGCTTTCCCGCGGCGGCTCCGGCCATTATTATGCCTTCAACACGGCGGAGGACGCGGGGATCGAGACGATGGAGGCGGTGGCCTGTTTTCTGGCGCGGCGGTATCGGGACACGGAGCACGGCACGGTCATGAACTGGATCGTGGGGAACGAAGTGAACGTCCGGGCCGACTGGAATTACATGCAGTATGTGGATCTGGATACCTACGCCAGGGAGTACGCCAACGCGGTGCGTGTTTTTTACAACGGCATCAAAAGCTACAACGCCAACGCCCGCATTTATGTCTCCATGGATCAGCAGTGGAACCGGGATCTGCAGTCCAATAGCAGCTACGACGTGAGGGATCTGCTGACCGCCATAAACGAGATCGTGAAAAAAGAAGGCAATTTCGACTGGGGGCTGGCACACCATCCGTATGCGTATCCGCTGAACAACACGACCTTCTGGAATTCCTCCGAAAAGATCGACAGGCTGATCACCGATTCGGAGGATACCTCCATCGTCACGATGGAGAATATCCATGTGGTGACGGATTTTATGCAGAATGAAGAGATGCTCACGGCCTCCGGGGAGGTGCGCCCCATCATTCTGAGCGAGCTGGGCTATTCCTCCGCGAAGGGAGAGGCAAACCAGGCGGCGGCCTTCGCTTATGCCTATTACGCGGCGGCCGGGAATCCTCATATCGACGCCATGATCCTGTCCCGTCAGACAGACGCGTCGGAGGAGGTGGCGCAGGGACTGGCGCTGGGGCTTTCCTATCAGGGAGGGCATCATAAGTTCATCTACGATGTGTTTAAAAATATCGACAGACCCGGATCGGAGGCCGTGACGGAATTCGCGAAATCCATCATCGGCATCGAGAGCTGGAGCGAGATCACACAGGGATAAAGGAGGAAGAAAATGAAGAACATTTACTATTGCTTCCCGCAGGGGAAGGCGAAGGCGCTCACCATGAGCTATGACGATGGGAGGGAGCAGGATCGGAAGCTGGTGGAGATCTTCAACCGGTACGGGATCCGCGGGACCTTCAATCTGAACTATGGACTGATGGAACGGGGCGAACGGGTCCTGGCGGAGGAGGTCGGCACGCTGTACCTTGGACATGAGGTGGCGACCCATACGCAGCACCATCCGACCATCGCCAGATGTCCGCTTTCCGAGGTGGCGGAGGAGATCCTGGAGGACCGCAGGGGGCTGGAGAAGCTCACCGGATATGTGGTCAGGGGACATGCCTATCCCAACGGCTCCTATACGAAGGAGATCGAAACGCTGTTTGCAAGCCTCGGCATCGCATACGGCCGCGTGGTGGAAAGCGTGCCGGATTTCGCGCTGCCGGAGAATCCCATGGAGTGGCATCCCACCTGTCACCACAGCGACCCGAAGCTGATGGAGTACGGACAGTATTTCGCGGATTTCCCGAAGAAGCAGTATCTGAAGCTGATGTATGTCTGGGGACACAGCTATGAGTTCGATCAGAATACGGAGCGCAATAACTGGAAGGTGATCGAGGATTTCTGCAGGCTGATGGGGAACCGTCCCGATATCTGGTACGCCACCAACATCGAGATCATCGATTATCTGCAGCTTCTGCGCGGTCTGCGCTTCACGGCGGACTGCGGAGCGGTGTATAATCCGTCGGCGGACAGCGCGTGGCTGGCCGTGGATGATGTCATCGTGGAGGCCAAAGGCGGTTGCCTGACGGCGCTCTGAGGCCTTTGCCAAAGTGTGGCAGCCGCCCCGGCAGAAAGCGCCGCCCGCGGCCTGTGTGTATTCCTTTTCCGGACACGCTCGCGCTCGGAGAAAAACGCAGCGGTTCTAAACTCAGCGGCGTCCTGGCGGACTTGCTTCGTTAAGAACCGGCGTTTTTCTACGGTCCGGGAAAATGGAATACACACAGGCCGCGGGCGGCGCTTTCTGCCGGGGCGGCTGCCGTTCTTTGACGGGGGCGGCTATGCGCCGCCGTTCAGAGCGGCCGTCCTGTGAAGACGGCCACGGAGCGGGGCCGCATGACGAATCCGCCGTCGATGCGTACCTCCGTGCCCTCCGGGTAGCAGTACCGGCCCTCGCCGTCGCCCCAGGTGTTGACGCTCAAATACCAGGAGCCGCGCAGCCCCTGGGAGGGAAGCGTGATCGCGGTGTCTTCCCAATGAGTGTTGACGGCCACATAGACCAGATCGTCCTGACCGGTCTCCCGGTCATAGCCCGCGAAGCTGATGCCGAAGGTCCGCGTGTTCTCAGGAAGATCGTTGATATCCGCGTTGACGTCGTGGGCCTGTAAGGGCTCCATGCCGCAGACCGCGTTGGGCAGCTTTTTGCGGATGACCGGGTGGCGCTGGCGGTATCGGATCATGAATTTGAAGAATTCGAACAGCTCCCTGTTTTTCTCCAGAAGGGTCCAGTCCAGCCAGGAGATCTCGTTGTCCTGGCAGTAGCCGTTGTTGTTGCCGTACTGCGTATTTCCGAACTCATCCCCCGCGAAGAACATGGGCGTGCCGCGGCTGCACATCAGCACCGCGCAGGCGTTGCGGATTATGCGGAAACGTAAGGAAAGGACCTCCGGGTCATCGGTGTCGCCCTCCGCGCCGCAGTTCCAGCTGCGGTTGTCGTTGGCGCCGTCCGTATTGTTCCAGCCGTTGGCCTCATTGTGCTTTTCATTATAGGAATACAGATCGTACAGCGTGAAGCCGTCGTGGCAGGTCAGGAAATTCACGCAGGAATTGTAACCGGCGTAGTTGTCGTTGTGATCGTCGAAATAGCCGCCGTACAGGTCGCCGGAACCGGCGATGCGCCATGCGGCATCCCAGGAGAGCCAGCAGTCCCCTTTCAGGAACCCGCGGATGGAATCGCGGTAGCGGCCGTTCCACTCCGCCCAGCGTTTGCTGGCCGGGAAGCTGCCCACCTGATACATGCCGCCTGCGTCCCAAGCCTCGGCGATCAGCTTGACGTTGCGCAGGACCGGATCGTAGGCAAGCACCTCCAGAAGCGGCGGGTTGTTCATGGGAGAGCCGTCCTCCTGACGGCCCAGGATGCTGGCCAGATCGAAGCGGAAGCCGTCCACCCGGTAGTTGATGGTCCAGTAGCGCAGGCATTCCAGGATCATCTGCCGGACCACGGGATGGTTGCAGTTCAGGGTATTGCCGCAGCCGCTGAAATTGTAATAATGGCCCTCCGGCGTCAGCATGTAGTAGACCTTATTGTCAAAGCCCTTGAAACAGAACGTGGGGCCTTTTTCGTTTCCTTCCGCCGTATGGTTGAACACCACATCCAGGATCACTTCGATGCCGCTGTCATGCAGTGTCTTGATCAGCTCCTTCAGCTCCGTGCCTTCCCGGTTGTATTCCGGCGTGGAGTTGTAGCTGGTATTCGGGGCAAAAAAACTCACCGTGTTATAGCCCCAGTATTCCAGGAGCTTTTTCCCGTTTACCGTGCGGGAATTGCGGTTCTCGTCAAATTCGAAGATCGGCATCAGCTCCACCGCGTTGATCCCCAGCTCTTTTAAGTAGGGGATCTTTTCTTTTAATCCCGAGAAGGTGCCGGGATGCGCCACGCCCGAGGAGGGGTGGCGGGTGAACCCGCGGATGTGGAGCTCGTAGATGACCAGGTCGCTCATCTTGCGTGGGGACTGCGGCATATCTCCCCAGTCGAACACATCGCGCACCACGCGGGCGTGATAGCTTCCCAGCTTTTTCTCTCCCCATTCCCGCTGGCCCGCCACGGCCTTAGCATAAGGATCCAGCAGCACCTTGGCGGGATCGTAGATCAGCCCTTTCTGGGGATCATAGGGGCCGTCCACCTGATAGGCGTATTCAAATTCTTCGATGTTCAGGCCGAACACGATCATGGAATACACGTCGCCGATCTTGTAGGCCTCGGGAAAGGGCAGCCGGGCAAAGGGCTCCTCCTCTCCCCGGTGAAACAGGAGCAGGGTGCAGGCCGTGCCGCCCTGGGTGTGCACGGTGAAGTTCACGCCCACGGGGAGCATGATGGCGCCGTTGTTGTCGAACATGCCGGGGCGCACCGGAAACCCGCTGATCTCGGCGGTGGGCGTGAGGGATTTATGGAACTCGGGGATAAATTCGTGCGTGAAGGATTTCAAGCGGATACACTCCTTGTCTGTTTTTCTATGAGATGCGGTCCGTGGGCCGCATCAGGGACGGCTGCCGCTGCGCCGCTGCTCTGCTGCGGCTGTCTGGAACTCAGTGCTCCGCACGGCCGCTTTGGAGCAGTGTTGCGGCGCAGTTGTCCGAGGTTCAGCACCCTGCTGCGGCCGCCTGGCTTTCAGCGCCCTGCTGTGGCTGCCTGGAACTCAGCGCTCTGATACGGCAGTCTCGGGATCAGCGCCCGGCGCGGCCGCATGGCGGGAAAGGAGCCGAAAGGCGGCCAGCAGGCCCCCGGCCAACAGGAGTACAGTGCCGGAAAGGCGGAAGGCGGAAACGTCTATGAACATGCTGCGCCCCAGGACCCGGTTGGTCAGAGGCAGCGTGACGGCCTGAATGAGCAGCGGGAGCAGGATGGCGAGAACGATGCCGTCCGCCAGCCCTGCGGCGGCGAAGCTTTTGATCCATTCCGCGTTTTCCTTCCGGCGGAAATACAGGAGTATGCCGATCGCGGCGGTCAGAAAAAGAACGGCCGCGGTGAAGGGGACGGAGGTGAGAAACCGATACAGAATCAGCGCGGCCCGGGCGGGTCTGCCGAAGCGGTCGGGCAGGGAGGGAAGCTCCTCCAGGATGGACAGGACGGCGCCCTGCTTTTCCCGAAATTCCGTCAGAAGCTGCGCCTCCAGCTCCGGAGATATGACGCAACCGCCCTCCTGCTGCAGGGCAAGGATCACGTCCTGGCTCAGCTTTTCAAAGGCTTCGCTTACGTCCGGGGAACTCCAGGCCGCGCCGGAGCCGACGCAGTCCGCAACAGCGTCCAGATAGGCCGCCGTCATGCGGTTCAGCTGTCTGTGCCGTTCCATTTTTTCCTGAATGGCGATGCCCGCTTCGATGTCCATATCGGGGAAATGCGCGAAGATCACGTCGTTCATGCGCAGGGCCACGGCCCGCCCGATATAGGCCTCCCGAATCAGGTCGGCGCAGACGGGCCGGATGCAGAAGAGCAGTCCGGACAGAAGCAGGAGGAAGGTGAAAAGGAAAGAAAGCGCTTTGCTTTTTGACATGGGAACTCCATTCTGCGGCAGCGCCGCGCAGCAGGTACAAAGATCGGTCCGCGGGTGAGGGCCCGGGAGGAGCAGTCTGGATATAGCATACCGGAAAATGCGGCGGACAACAATCCTTTTTTGAAATAATTTATTTTTGCGTTCAGCCTGGAAATATCTTCTTTATGTTCTGCTTTTTCATAATTTCCTGCCATGGATGGACGCCGCCCTCCTGCGTTTTGCTGACGGGAAAAGGATACCAAAACCGTTTTTTCCCCCGTTCCGGATAAAAAGGGAACGCAGATCATCCGATCCGGTCTGCCTGCCGCCGCCGGCGCGGCCGCGCATGACCGCACCCGCTGTGCGGCTACTCGCAGGGCAAAAAATCACCGGTGCAGACAACGGAATAGTCCGCCTCTTCCCCGTGTACCGTCCTTTCCTGTTCTCCCACATTTTCTCCACACACCCAATGGGAACCGTCTGTTTTCAGAATCACCGTATTGTTCAAAAACCGGGGGTAAACCCCGTCAAATTCCGCGATATCCTCATAATCCTCGCGGTAGGTCTTCTTTCCCGTCCAGCCCATGGCGATATCGTCCGCATCCGGCTGCGGATAATTGTCTACGGCCAGATTCGTCCAGACCATGATGACGTCCTCCGCCACCTTTACCGGCTCACTGACTCCGCCGAAATCCGAAATGCCGCAGTTCCCGGAGCTGTTATAGCCCCAGGTCCAGACAGTTCCGTCCCGGAGCAGGGCCGCATGGTTCCACCAGCCGCCTGTAACCAGAGCCGCATTTTCCAGAATCTTTTTCGGCTCTTTTATAAAACTGACCTGATCGGGAACCCATGGCGCCAGAAGCGTATTTCCGTCGCACCAAACCGTCCCCCATATCCAGACGCTGTCATCCTCCGCTATACAGGCAATGTCATCCCTTCCGCAGCACGCGTATTTTACGTGCTCCATGAGCAGATACGGTTTGCTCACAAAACAGTTCTCATCATTGACATATCTGTTCCCGTCGAAGGTTTCATACTGCTGCAAGGCCCCGCCTCCGGCGTTTCCGATGCCGTACAGCCTGTGATCCCGCGTCAGGTAAATGACAAATCCCTTCTGCGAATGGTCCACATGTATCACGTCTTCCGCAATTTTTACCGCCGTGCTGTGAAATTCGTCATCCCGCGTTCCCAGCCCCAGTTGTCCGAAATCATTTCTTCCGCTTCCCCACAACACATGATTTTCGTCAATATAATAAAGATTCGAGGGATCGCCCGTGTGAGTGCGGTACTGCTCTGTAATATCCGGCAAAAGCTCCGGCCGGAATGCGGCGGCTTCCGCTTCCGGCTCCGCCGTCTCCGGTTCTGTCGATTCCTCCTCCGGACCAGCCGTCTCCCGGCCCGTCGATTCCGACTCCGGTGTCCTGCGGGTAAACGCCAGATACGCCGCACACAAAAGAAAGACACAGGCTCCCGCAAGAGCCGCCGTCAATACTGCCTTTTTCCTCTTTCGCAGGGACGCCAGATTTTGGATTCGGCCCTTGATATCCCCCTCTCCAAATTCCACAGGAATCCCCCGGACAGGATATTTACGTGTGGAAAGGGCCAGCAGGGAAGCGGCATAATCCGCCCGGATTCCTTTTCCCATTTTCCGGATGACCGCTTCGTCACAGCTCATTTCCATATCCCTGCAAAAGAGGGAAAAGGCGAGCCATACCAGGGGATTGAACCAGTGAAGGCACAGCGCCGCGAAGGCCAGCGGTTTTACGAGGTGATCCAGGCGTCTGATATGCAGCCTTTCATGTAAAATAATGTATTTCCGCTCTCTCCTGTTCAGCCCCTCCGGCAGATAGATCCGCGGTCTGAATACGCCCATGACAAATGGGGAAAGACCGGCATCCGTGACATAAATATTCCCCCTCAGAGGTGCCGCTGCAGACACTCTCCTGCGGATTCTGACAAAGGAAGCCGCCCCATACAAAAACAGGATGACGACACCCGCGAGCCACACATATTTTCCTGCCGTCCAAAAACGCACCCACAGGGATGCTTCCCTGTCCGTCCGGTTTATGCCCGCCGGAAAAGGCAAAACAGCGTGCCTCCCGGCCTCCCGGCCGTTTTCCGTCTTTTTTCCTTTCCCTTCCAACGCCGGAGCTCCAGCCTGTTCCGGCACCTCCTCGGCCTCAGACGCAGCCTGCTCCGGCACGACCTGTTCCGCCGCAGTCTGTCCGAAGGCCGACTGCACCGACGTATATCCGTAAAAAAAAGAGTCGTAATCCGGCACGGGACTATATGCGGATTTCAGGGTGACCGGACACAGCAGTCGCAGCAAAACAACGCTCCAAAGCATATAGGAAATATATTTCGGGAATCCCCTGAAAAGCATGCGCATGAAAAGCACGGCCAGAATGAGCAGTCCCGCCGCCTGACTCATCTGCGTTACCTTCAGAAAAATCTGTTCCAGCATTCGTTCATTCCCTCATAGAATCAATGATTTTCTGAATTTCATCAATTTCCTTCTCCGTCAGTTTTTTCCCCGACCCAAACGCGGCCAAAAACGCCGGCAGAGATCCTCCGAACGCCTCTTTTACATACTGCTCGCTGTGACGGGCATAAAATTCTTTTTTCGATATCAGGGAAGTGACAACTCCATTCCGATTCTGGAAAAGTCCCCGTTCGCACAGCCGTTTTAATACCGTAAAGGCAGTGGTTTTTTTCCAGGAAAATACCTGACTGGCCAGCCTTGCCAGCTCTCCTGACGCAATCGGCTCCCGCTCCCAGATCATATCCGCAAATTTTGCTTCCGAAGTTCCCATTTTCAGATCACCCATCTCTTCCTCCCTGCCGCCAGCGTATGCGGGCCAATACACGCCGGACATTTCCCTCGCTTCCTTGCGGTTCTACAATATGTAGTACATTCCCATATTACATCCTGTAGAACGTCCTGTCAATCCCGACTTTCGATTTCCGCAAACAATTTATAACAGTTCAGCCCGCGCCATTCGCGATCCCGCGCTTCGCGCTTCAAAATTGCTCATGACATGGCGCTCCGCTCATAGCCGATACAACATGCTCATTCATGCAGGCATGATCCGCATGTTATCTCGTTTATGGCTGAAATGTTACTTTTTGCCTTCCGGATATATCCCGGTCGGTGTTTTTTTGTTATAGTGATTATAGACAGAAAGATCCGCTGCGCGGGCTGGCGGGCGGCGTGCGTGACGGGAGCGGAAGGACCGCAAAGAGCGCACAGGGCGCAAAGACCGCAAAGGCCGTGCGCGCAGGGCTGTGCGGACCGATGCAGATCCGCGCGGACCGGCACAGATTGGTGCGGAGAGAACAGGAATGAGACGGAGGGTTGGAAAATGAAAGCAGTGATCGCGATGGATTCCATGAAGGGAAGCTTATCCTCCATGGAGGCCGGGTATGCGGCGGCAGAGGGCATCCGGCGGGCCGACGCGTCCGCGCAGGTACTGGTGCGCCCGCTGGCGGACGGCGGAGAGGGAACGGTGGACGCGTTGGTAACGGGCATGAACGGCGTGATCCGGAACGTGTCGGTGACCGGGCCGCTGGGCGCGCCGGTGAGCTGCGCATACGGCATCATTGAGGAAACGAAGACGGCCGTGATGGAGATGTCCGGCGCGGCGGGACTCACACTGGTGCCCGCAGAGAAACGGGATCCGCTGGAGACCACCACCTACGGCGTGGGCGAGGTCATTCGGGACGCCATCGCCGTCGGGTGCAGGCGCTTCCTCGTGGGGATCGGCGGCAGCGCCACCAACGACGGCGGCATAGGCATGCTGCAGGCGCTGGGCTATGGGTTCCTGGACCGGGACGGAAAGCAGGTGCCCTTCGGCGCGAAGGGACTGGAGCGACTGGCCCGGATCACGGATGAGGGCGTGATCCCGGAGCTGGAGGAGTGCGAATTCCGGATCGCCTGCGACGTGACCAACGTGCTGTGCGGCGAGCAGGGCTGCAGTGCGGTTTTCGGGCCCCAGAAGGGCGCCGCGCCGTCCGTGATCCCGCAGATGGACAGGTGGCTGGAAGCATATGCGGAGTTGGCGAAGGAGAAGTTTCCCAGGGCGGATCCCCTGTTCCCCGGCACCGGTGCGGCCGGGGGTATGGGCTTCGCGTTCCTGACCTTTACCAAGGCGCGGCTGGAGTCCGGCGTTCAGATCGTGCTGGAGGAAACGCGGCTGGAGTCCTGTATAAAGGATGCGGATATCGTGGTGACGGGCGAAGGCCGCCTGGACGGACAGACCGCCATGGGGAAAGCTCCCGTGGGAGTGGCCCGTCTGGCGAAAAAATACGGGATCCCGGTGGTGGCCTTCGCGGGCGGCGTGACGGAGGAAGCCGCGGCCTGCAACGAAAACGGCATCGACGCGTTTTTCCCGATCCTGCGCCGGGTCTGCACGCTGGAGGAAGCGATGTGTAAGGATGCGGCCAGGGCAAATCTGGCGGACACGGCGGAGCAGGCGTTCCGGCTGTGGAAATGTGCCGGAAACGGGCGGCTGGCCTGAAGCGAGCAAAACAGCCAGGCCCTTTCGGGCCTGGCGCAGGATCGGATTCCTGATGCGGTTATAAAGGCGGGCGCGGCTCCATCCGGGATTCCGAAGACGGACGGGCGCCGAAAGAAGTTTTTTTACAGTGCTTCCTTCACCGGCGCATAGAAAATGTAACTTCCCCTGCCGACCGTTTGGGTCTTTCCGGCAATGGTGATCTCGGCCTCCACGGGGGTATCGATCTCGAACCGCCAGAGGCCGTCCTGTTTTTTCCAGCAGGAGCGGATATGGCCGCGGCGGGTGTCCAGATCGGCGGACAGCCAGTCCAGACGGCTGTCGGGATGGGGCGCGATCCGCACCTTCGCGTAGCCGGGCGCTTCCTCCACGGTCCGGATGCCTGCGGCCGCGTTGTAGACCCAGTCCGCCACCGCGCCGTAGGCGTAGTGGTTGAAGGAGTTCATGTCGCGGCTCCAGAAGGAACCGTCCTCCATGATGCCGTCCCAGTGCTCCCATACCGTGGTGGCGCCTTTGGTCACGGGATAGAGCCAGGAAGGGTACTCCCGGCGCAGCAGCAGGTCCCAGGCCAGCGTTTCATAGCCGTAGTCGGAGAGCACGTGGAGCAGATAGGGCGTGCCCACGAAGCCGGTCTGCAGCTTCGTGCCGCAGGCGCGGATCATCTGCGCCAGCTGGTCCGCCGCGGCCTGCGGATCGTCGGTGAGCCCGAAATGTGCCGCCAGCACGCATTCCGTCTGCGTGCGGTATTCCGGATAGGTTTTGCGGAACGCGGCATGGATGCGCGCGGAAAGCGCTTCAAATTCCGTCACGTCCTCACCCAGCGCCCGTCCCGCCTTGATCACCAGCTCGGTGGAGTGGGCGTAGAAGGCGGAGGCGATGAAATCCTCCCGGGAAGAGCCCTTATAGCTGCCGACGGGCGCATCCAGTCCCAGCCAGTCGCCGTAGTGTGTGCCGCCGGTCCAGAGGTTTTCGTCAGCGGTGTGGGCGGTGATGTAGCGCACCCATTTTTTCATGCAGTCGAACTGATCCCGGAGCAGTTCCCGGTTCCCGTATGCCAGATAGACCTCCCAGGGACAGACCGCGGCGGCGTCTCCCCAGGCGGCGCTGCTGTCCGGATCGTCCAGCACGGCCGGGATCACATGGCAGAGCTGCCCGTCCGGCTTCTGGTCCGCGCTCATGTCCGCCAGCCATTTGGTAAAGAAACGCTCTGCGTCGAAATTCAGGCACGCCGTGCGCGTGAAGACCTGCGCGTCCCCCGTCCAGCCCAGCCGTTCGTCGCGCTGCGGGCAGTCGGTGGGAACATCCAGGAAGTTCCCCTTCTGTCCCCAGACGATATTATCGAACAGGCGGTTTAAAAGCGCGTCGCTGCAGCGGAGCCTGCCGGTGCGCTTCATGTCGGAATGCACCGCGATGGCCGTGAAGTTCTCCGCGCGGGCGCAGGCGGGGCCGCCGGGAAATTCGTCCACCCGGATATAGCGGAAGCCGAAAAACGTCATCTTCGGTTTATAGGTCTGGAATCCGCCGCGGCAGATGTAAAGATATTCCGCCTTGGCGCTCCGGTAGTTTTCCGTATAGAAATTGCCGTCCCGGTCCAGCACCTCGGCATGGGAGAGATGCACGCGCTGCCCGGCGTCCGCGGTCAGGGAGAGCTCCACATATCCGGTGACCTCCTGGCCGAAATCCACAACGGTTTCCCCGGCGGGCGTGGTGAAGACGGAAACGGGGGAGATGCGCTCCTGTTCCCGGATCTCTTCGCCCTGCTGGGGGATCAGGGTATGGAACGGGCCGTCGAATACGGCAGCCGGTCTTTTGTCCTCCGTAAAAAAGGAGGCGTCATAGGTTTCCCCGTCATAGATTTCGGAAAAACGGACCCCGCTCTCCGAAACGGTCCAGCTTTCGTCAGAGCAGACCGTCTGTGCGCTGCCGTCCGCGAAGGTCAGCGTCAGCTCCGCCAGCAGACCGGCGGTTTTGTGCGCCGCCTGGCGGGTGTATGCCGTCTGCCAGCCGGGCAGGGGGCTTCGATACCAGCCCTTGCCCACCGTGACGGCGAGGCGGTTGTGCGCCGTCAGCAGTCCGGTTACGTCGTATTCCTGATACTGCAGACGGTGTTCGTAGGAGGTCCAGCCGGGGGCCAGCACGAAATCGCCGACGCGTTGGTCGTTCAGCTTTGCTTCATAGACGCCCAGCGCGGTGATGCGCAGGACGGCGGAAACGGGCGGCTGTGCCGCTTCGAAGTCCTTTTCAAACACCGGGCAGACATCGCCCATGTCCGTCTGTGGCCGGATCCATTTGGCGTTCCAGTTCGTCATGTGTTTTCTCTCCTTGTGGATTTTGATATCCTGTTGATTGTTGATGACCGTTCGGTCAATACAAGTTATTCGGTCAATACAAGTTGTTTCGGTCGGCCTGAAAGAACGCGTTGGGCGTCCCGGCATAGACGGTTTCCACTTCGATCGGACCGCCGTCGTACCGGATCAGGTGGATGCTTCCAT
>CANRMT010000013.1 GCA_947631815.1 uncultured Eisenbergiella sp. | reverse complement strand
ATCCGGGAGCAGGACGACGTAACGGTGACGCAGCTGCTGACCACCTCTGAGGACGCTTATTCCAAGGTCGGCCTGAACGAGGACTCCACGCTGGAAAAGGCGGAGGGCGATCAGGAGGGTCCCTTCGCGGTGGGCGTGAAGGCGGTCAAAACGCTCTCTGAGGATAAAGAGGCGCAGCTGATCCTGTATTCGTCGGATATGCTGTTCCTGGATTCCACCAACCAGTATACGATGAACAACAATCTGACGCTGTTCAACAACGCGGTGGGCTCTATGGCTGGCGAGGCGGAGACCGTGTCCGTGCCGGTGAAGTCCTATGAAACCTATTATGTCGCCCCGTCTGCGGCCGCATCCGTCCGCCTTGCCGTTCTGTTCATCGGGCTGATCCCTGTGGCTTGTCTGGTGTGCGGCATCGTGATCTGGGTCAGAAGGAGGAGAAGATGATGAAAAAACAGAAGATACAGCTGATCGTCCTGGTGATCCTGGGTCTGGTCTGCGTGGGCGGTTATTTTCTGATCCGCAGTCTGAATTTCGAAGAGGAAACGGAAGAAACGGAGACGGTGATCACGGATTTCGCGGCGGAGGATGTGACGGCGCTTGCGGTTTCCGGCGATGTGACGCTGGATTTCACGAAAGAAGACGGCAGCTGGAAGGAGAACTCCATACCGGAGGAGCCGATCGTACAGGGAGAGGTGGACACGCTGGTGGATCGGATCGCGCATCTGACCACCACGGAGACCGTGCTGGAAGCGCCGTCGGATCTGGCGCAGTATGGGCTGGCGGAGCCGTTTCGGACCGTGACCGCCACCCTGTCCGATCAGACAAAGACCGTGATCCATATGGGAAACGAGAGCACGCTGCTCGGCAAATATTATATCCAGGTGGAGGGGGACGACCGCGTCTATCTGGTATCGGCCTATATCGTGTCCGGCTTTGAAAAAGCGCCGGAGGACTTCGTCGAGGAGGAGGAGACCACGGAAGAGGAGACTGCTGCCGAGACGGAGACAGCTGACACGGCGGAGACAGCGGGCGAAGCGGACGCGGCCGACGGAACGGAGACGGCGGCCGATGAGGAGGAGAGCGCCGCGGAAACAGAGTCCGCCGCCGATGAGGCGGAGAGCGCCGCGGAAACAGAGTCTGCCGCGGAGACGGAAACCGCCGCGGAAACAGAGTCCGCCGCGGAGGCAGATGCGGAAACAGGCGCGGATTGACTTTTGCAGGATCGAATGGTAAGATAGTCGGCAGGAAGTCGGAGCGAAAAAACGGCGGAACGGGATTTCCGCCGTTTTCCATGTATAAAGGGATTCGGGGAACCGGCCCGAAGGAAAGGAAGTCCGATATGGAGCTTGCGAAAAAGACCTGTGAAGCGTTCGTGGAGGAGCTGGCCTCCGGCGCGCCGGTGCCGGGCGGCGGAGGCGCGTCCGCGTTGGTCGGCGCGCTGGGGGCGGCGCTGGGCAATATGGTGGGCAGTCTGACGGTGGGCAAGAAAAAATACGCGGCCGTGGAGGCGGACATCCTTCACCTGAAGGAACGGGCCTCCATGCTGCAGAACGCCTTCCTGGAGCTGATCGATGCGGATGCCGAAGGGTTCGCGCCGCTGGCGGCGGCTTATTCCATGCCGAAGGAAACGCCGGAGCAGCGGGAGGAGAAGGCGCGGGTGATGGAGTCCGCGCTGAAGGACGCATGCGCGGCGCCCTTCGCGATCCTGGAGCGCTGCAGTGAGGCGCTGGATGTGATTGGGGAATTCGCCGGCAAAGGGGCCCGCCTGGCGGTGTCCGACGCCGGTGTGGCCGCCCTTTTGTGCCGGGCGGCGGCCCAGGGCGCTTCGCTGAACGTCTATGTCAACACGAAGCTGATGGCGGACCGGGCCTTCGCCGGAGAGCTGAACGCGCGCACGGAACGGCTGACCGCGCTCTGCGCACATAAAGCGGACGAGATCTACGCCTCTGTGCGGGGACAGCTGGTGCCCGGGGAAGAGATATGAACCGACGTCGTGTTCCGGTGGTCGTAAAGCGATATGGGCTGACGTCAGCCGCGTTCGGGGATCAGTGAAGGAATATTGACCAACGTCAGCTGCGTTCGGAAGTTCTGGGAAGAGATGTGACTGGATGTGCGCGTCAAGGCGGACAGAGCCGTCCGATACTGTGAAAGGATCAGGAAAGAAAAATGGCAAAACTGCTTTTGGGAAAAGAAGTGAATCTCGCTCTGCAGGAGCGCATCCGCTCCAAGGCTGCGCTTTTACAGGGGGCCGGGATCCTGCCGACGCTGGCCATCCTGCGGGTGGGGGAGCGTCCGGACGATCTTTCTTATGAAAAAGGCGCCAAAAAGCGCATGGAGACGCTGGGGATCGGCTGTGAGAACATCGTGTTTCCGGCGGATGTAAGCCAAGAGAAGCTGATGGCGGCGGTAGAGGAGCTGAATCGGGACGAGCGGATACACGGGGTGCTGATGCTGCGGCCCCTGCCGGGGCATCTCGATGAACGGCTGGTCTGCGGCGCGCTTTTGCCCGAAAAGGACGTGGACGCCCAGACGGACGCCTCCCTGACCGGGGTGTTCACCGGGAACGGCGTCGGATTCGCGCCCTGTACGGCCCAGGCCTGTATGGAGATCCTGGATCATTACGGCATTGACTGCACGGGCAGGCATGCGGTGGTGGTGGGCCGTTCCCTGATTGTCGGGAAGCCCGCGGCCATGCTCCTTCTGCAGAAAAACGCCACGGTGACCGTCTGTCACACCCGCACGGCGGATCTGGCGGCCGTGACCAGACGCGCGGACATTCTGCTGGCTGCGGCGGGACGGCCCGGCATCATCGGCGCGGAGCATGTATCGGCGGGGCAGACCGTCATCGATGTGGGCATTCATGTGGGAGCGGACGGAAAGCTGTGCGGCGATGTGGATTTTGATGCCGTCTCTCCCATCGTGGGAGCGATCACGCCGGTGCCGGGCGGCGTGGGGAGCGTCACCACCTCCGTTCTGGCGGATCATGTGGCGGAGGCGGCTCTGCGGATGTATCGGGGCCGCGGATCCCTCATATACATGTGACAGACAGCTTTTTTGATCGGAGAGGGAAAGAATGGGAACAGAATGGAACCTGCTGTTTTTCTTCAACAGCGTTCTGCTGGGCGTGGGGCTGGCGATGGACGCTTTTTCCGTATCCATGGCCAACGGACTGCATGAGCCGGGGATGAGCCGACGGAAAATGTGCGCCGTCGCCGGGGTGTTCGCCTTTTTTCAGGCTTTGATGCCCCTGATCGGCTGGATCTGCGTCCATACGATCGTCGGATATTTTTCCGCCTTTGAAAAGTGGATCCCCTGGATCGCGCTGGTCCTGCTGGTCTATATCGGCGTCGGCATGCTGCGGGAGGGGATCTCCCATGCGGAGAAGGAGACGGAGGCGCCGAAGGTGGGCGCTGCGGCCCTGCTGATCCAGGGCATCGCCACTTCGATCGACGCGTTGTCCGTGGGCTTTACCATTTCGGATTACGGGGCGGTCATGGCGGCGGTCTGCGCCCTGATCATCGCGGCGGTGACGTTTCTCATCTGCATGGCCGGTCTGGTCATTGGCAGGAGGTTCGGCGTGCGGCTGGCGGGCCGGGCCGCGATCCTGGGCGGCGTGATCCTGATCGTGATCGGGCTGGAGATCTTTCTCACGGGCATCTGGGGATAGAAACGGCGAAGGCGGGGTTTGGGCCCGCCCGGGATCATTTTTTAGGCATCATCAGCTTCAGGATCTGGTCCGTTTTCTTAAGCTCCTCCGGGGTGCTGTACTTTCGGACCGCTTCGATGACGGCGTTCACTTCCGCATCGGTGAAGGAAATGCGGGCGTTTTTGCTGCGCTGTGCCAGCGCCATCAGAAAGGGAAGCAGTTCCTTTCGGGAAAGACCGGCGCTTTCAAAGACCAGCTTCTGCAGAAAATCCAGCTTTTCCTCCGGTATGTTCTGTACGGACGCATCCTGCATCCACTCGGGTCTGCCGTTCTGATTCATGGGTTCACCTTCTTTTCTTTTTGTCGGCGGGGAACTTTTTTTTACCGCGGTTCCTCCGCCAGAAACATTTCAAATATCGTCTGCTGTTCCGGGGAAAGCATTCCCTTCAGCAGCTCCATGGGATCCGGGGCATCTCCGGATGCGGCGTTGTCCGCTTCGCCGCCGGTCCCGGAAAACAGCTGCATCATCCCCATCATCTTTTCATACAGTTTCATGCTCCTTTGCAGACCGGCCAGCTGCTCTATGGCGGCCCGCTCCGTCGGCGTGCAGAACATCCGGATCTGTGCGAACAGCTCCGCGATGCCGGCGCCGTTCCCGGCTCCTCCTTCCGGTCCGCCGGAGGTCAGTCCGCAGATCTCGGCGGTGGAAAGGGCAGGCGTTCTGCGCAGCAGCTCCATCGTATATTTCAGCTCCAGAAATTTGATCAGCACCGTCAGATCCCGGCGGGCAGATCCGTCCACAAAGGGAAGCAGGATCTTCAGGATCCGGATGTGATCCGTGGTATACAGCGTATCGAAAGCGGCGATCGCCCGGTTTTCGGGACATTCCATGAGAAACCTGCCTCCTTTCCGCGCGCCCCTTCGGGCGGTCCGGCGCGGCTGTCCTGTCCTTTTTTCAGTCTATGTGACGCCGGGCGGTTTATGCCAAAAACGGCACCGCCGTGAAAAGCGGTGCCGCACAAGGAGTGTGCGCGTCCGGGAGGATGCCGCACAGGGCCGCCTCCTCCCGGCCATGGCGCAGGGGTCGGCAGTGTGGCCGACGGAGCTCTTCTCAGCCCAGGCAGCCGTTGCCGCAGCAGAGCAGCAGAAGGATGATCCACAGACAGCTGTTTCCGGTATTGCTGGCGGTGGCGATGCCGTCGCTGCAGCCGCAGCCGAGATTGCTGGCGGGGGAAATGCCGTTTCCGCTGCCGCCGCAGCCGCACAGGAGCAGCAGGATGATGATCCAGCAGCAGCTCCCGCCGCCGAAGATCCCGTTGCTGGCAGTAGCGGTGGAGTTATTGCATCCACAGTTTGTCGCAGATAAATCGCTCATTTCTGAAATCCTCCGATAGAGTTTTTATGCTTTATGATATGTGGCCCCGCCTGTCCGGGTTTCCGGTCCTGGCAAAATTTTCCCGGATGGTGCTGCGGACCGGCCCGACCGGATCGTGCAGCCGGAGATCCCGCGGCCGCGCCCGGTCTTTGGTTTTGTCCTGCGGACGGCCTCCTTTCGCGCGGCACATATGGTCCCACAGCGGATCCCGGCCCCGTCCGCGCGGAACGGGAGAAAAAGACCGGAAACGACGGCGGAACGCGTGACGGCGGTCAAAACGGCTCATATTATAAAAGAAAAAAGAGTTTGCGATGAACCGTGTGAGAAGGATCGTCCATGCCGCCGGAAACGAAACCGCGCCGTACAGCGGGGAGGGCGTGACGGCGGCGCTTTTGGACACCGGTTTTGCCCTGCATCCCGACATCGCGGGCCAGCTCGTCTGTTTCCGGGATTTTTTGGGGAGCAGGAGAGAGCCCTATGACGACTGCGGGCACGGCACGCATGTAGCGGGCATCCTGTGCGGAAACGGCGGCTGTTCCAACGGACTGTATACCGGTATCGCGCCCGGATGCCGGATCGTGGCGTGCAAGGTGCTGGATGCGAAGGGCGACGGGGATACGGCGGATATGGTGGCAGGGATCCGGTTCATCCTGGAGACGCGGCATCTGTATCATACCAGGATCCTGAGCATTTCGGCGGGCGTGGGGAAGGTGGAAAACGCGCAGCTGCAGGAGGAACTGCGCTACTGGCTCTGTCAGACCTGGCAGGCCGGGCTCCTCGTGGTGATCGCGGCGGGCAACCGGGGACCGGGCAAGGGTTCCATCTCCCCGCTGGCGCTGAGCCCCTGCGTGGTGGCGGTGGGATGTCACGACGGGCAGGGAGGCAGTATTTCCGCCAGCAACTGCGACCTGTATTCCGGCAGAGGGCCGGAGGGAGTGAAAAAACCGGACATTGTGGCGCCCGGGACCGGGATCGTCTCCTGCAGCGCGGGCTTTGGGGTCACCCCGTTCGGGATCATCAAAAATCCCTACGTCGCCAAGAGCGGGACGTCCATGGCGGTGCCCGCGGTCAGCGGCGCGGCCGCTCTGGTCTGGCAGAGGTATCCGCAGCTGACCAACGCGCAGGTGCGGGAACGGCTTTTGTACAGCGCACAGGATATGGGGGAGCCCTGGGAACGGCAGGGCTGGGGAATGCTGCATGCGGGGCGCGCCTTATTCGGATGAAGACGGCGCGCCCCGCATCTTTTAAGCCCAAAGGAGAAGGCCCTTCCGGACGGAGGCGTGCCGTCGGGACACGCTCCCGCTTCGGGAAAACGCAGCGGTCACCAGGCTAGTGAGGAACCTCGCCAAGTGCCGGCGTTTTCCCAAGAGTCCCGACCGTGCTGTGCCTCCGTCCGGAAAGGACTTCTCCTTTGGCCTTAAAATATTTATTTTGTGCTTGACAAAGATTGGATAATTGTATACGATTATACACGAATCCAATCCGGCGCGGGTGCGGAGGAATATTTTCCCGCAGAAAAAAGCGGCCCGCGCCCGGCAAAGTGCAAAGGAGAAGGCGTTATGTGCCCATTTACTTACCGTCCGGTGACCATGAACGAGAAGAAGAACCTGCTCGAGATCGAAGAGCACATGTATATTCTCGACGATGTGGAAAAGCCGAACGTATTCCGCAATATGTTTCCCTATTCGGAGGTGCCCAAGATCCCCTTCAACGACAGGATCGTGCCTCACGACATGCCGAAGGACATCTGGATCACCGATACCACGTTCCGGGACGGGCAGCAGTCCAGAGCCCCCTACAGCACCGAGCAGATCGTGACGATCTTTGACTATCTGCATCGGCTGGGCGGGGAGAACGGCATGATCCGCGCCAGCGAGTTTTTCCTGTACAGCAAGAAGGACCGGGACGCGGTGTACAAATGTATGGAGCGGGGCTATAAGTTCCCGGAGGTCACCAGCTGGATCCGCGCCAGCAAGGAGGATTTCAGACTGGTGAAGGAGATCGGCATGAAGGAGACCGGCATCCTGGTGAGCTGCTCCGATTATCACATCTTCATGAAGCTGAAAATGACCAGACGGCAGGCCATGGAGCACTATCTGAGCGTCATCCGGGACTGCCTGGAGGAGGGGATCAGCCCCCGGTGCCATCTGGAGGACATCACCCGGGCCGACATTTACGGCTATGTGGTGCCGTTCTGCCTGGAGCTGATGAAGCTGATGAAGGAGTATCAGATCCCCATCAAGGTGCGGGCCTGCGATACCATGGGTTACGGGGTCAATTATCCGGGCGCCGTCATCCCCCGCAGCGTGCCGGGCATCATTTATGCGCTGCACACCCATGCGGGCGTGCCGCACGAGATGATGGAGTGGCACGGGCACAACGATTTTTACAAGGCGGTGGTCAATTCCACCACGGCCTGGCTCTACGGCTGTTCCGGCGTCAACACGTCGTTGTTCGGCATCGGGGAACGCACCGGCAATACGCCGCTGGAGGCCATGGTGTTCGAGTACGCCCAGCTGCGTGGAGAGCTGAACGGCATGGATACCCGCGTGATCACGGAGCTGGCAGAGTATTATGAGAAGGAGATCGGCTATCAGATCCCGCCCAGAACGCCCTTCGTGGGAAAGAACTTCAATGTCACCCGGGCCGGTATCCATGCGGACGGCCTGTTGAAGAACGAGGAGATCTACAACATCTTCGATACGGAGAAATTCCTGAACCGTCCTGTGCTCTGCGCGGTGTCCAACACCTCCGGACTGGCGGGCATCGCCCACTGGATCAACACCTTCTATAAGCTGCCGGAGGAGCGTAAGTTGGATAAGAACTGCGAGCTGGTGCACATGGTGAAAAAATGGGTGGACGACGAGTATGCGGACGGCCGCGTGACCGTGCTGACGGATGAGGAGCTGATGCGCGTCATCGACGATTCCTGCCGGAAACTCGGGGTGGAGCTGATCAAATGAGCCAATACGATCTGAACGAAGGAAAGCCGGACCGTTCCCTGCTGCGCAGCCGCGTTTTTTCAAGACTGCGGGAGGACATCCTGAACGGTGTCTACCGGGAAGGGGAAGAACTGCGGGAGATGGCGGTCTGTGAGGAGCTGGGCGTGTCCCGGACCCCCGTACGGGAGGCCCTGCGCCAGCTGGAGCTGGAGGGGCTGGTCTCCATCGTGCCCAACCGGGGCGCCTATGTGACGGGGATCACGGGAAAGGACGTGGCGGACATCTATGCCATCCGCGCGCTGCTGGAGGGGCTGTGCGCCCGCTGGGCCACGGCGCATATCACGAAGGAACAGCTGGAACGGCTGGAGGAGACGATCTACCTGTCCGAGTACCATGCCGGGCGGGGGAACGCGGAACAGCTCACGGAGCTGGACCATCAGTTTCACGAGATCCTTTACGAGGCCTGCGACAGCAAGCAGCTCTGCCGCACGCTGCGGGATTTCCATGAATATGTGAAGCGGATGCGCAAGCGCACCCTTTCCGATCACGAGCGGGGAAAGGAAGCGGTGCAGGAGCATAAGCAGATCATGGAGGCGATCCGGGACCGGGACGCGGACCGGGCGGAAGCGCTTACCGCCTTGCATATTCGGAACGCTTATGCTACTATGGTAACGAACGGTTTTTTGGAAAACATGCCGTGAAAGAGCAGAACGGAGAGAGGAATAACAAGCTGTATGGATAAGATTCAGATGAAAACGCCGCTGGTGGAGATGGACGGCGATGAGATGACACGGATCCTCTGGCAGATGATCAAGGAGGAGCTCCTGCTCCCCTATATCGAGCTGAAGACGGAATATTATGACCTGGGCCTCGTGCATCGCAACGAGACGGACGATCAGGTGACGGTGGACGCCGCCAACGCCACCATGCGGTACGGCGTCGCCGTCAAGTGCGCCACCATCACGCCCAACGCGGCGCGGGTGAAGGAATACGGTCTGAAGGAAATGTGGAAGAGCCCCAACGGGACGATCCGCGCCATGCTGGACGGCACGGTGTTCCGCGCCCCGATCCTGGTGAAGGGGATCGAGCCCTGCGTGCGCAACTGGGAGAAGCCCATCACGCTGGCACGTCACGCCTACGGGGACGTCTACAAGAATGCCGAGATCAGGGTGCCCGGCCCCGGGAAGGCGGAGCTGGTGTTCACGGGCACGGACGGCACGCAGATCCGGGAGACGATCCACGAATTTACAGGAGCCGGCATCCTGCAGGGGATCCACAATACCGAAAAGTCCATTTCCAGCTTCGCGCGGGCGTGCTTTAACTACGCAGTGGACACGAAGCAGGATCTGTGGTTTGCCACCAAGGACACGATCTCCAAGAAATACGACCATACCTTCAAGGACATCTTTCAGGAGATCTATGAGGGCGAATACCGGGAAAAGTTCGAGGCGCTGGGCATCGAATATTTCTATACCCTCATCGACGATGCGGTGGCTCGGGTGATGAAGGCGAAGGGCGGCTTCATCTGGGCCTGCAAGAACTATGACGGCGATGTGATGAGCGATATGGTCAGCTCCGCCTTCGGCTCTCTGGCCATGATGACCTCCGTGCTGGTCTCACCCTCCGGCGTATACGAGTACGAGGCGGCCCACGGCACGGTACAGCGCCATTATTATAAGCACCTGAAGGGGGAGGAGACCTCCACCAATTCCGTGGCGACGATCTTCGCCTGGACAGGCGCGCTGCGCAAGCGGGGCGAGCTGGATGGCATCCCTGCGCTGCAGGCGTTTGCGGACCGGCTGGAGAAGGCCGTCATCGCGACGATCGAGAGCGGCAGGATGACGAAGGATCTGGCGCTGATCACTTCCCTGAAGGATGTGACGGTCCTGAACAGCCGGGATTTCATCCGGGCGGTCAGGGACACATTGGATGCAGTATGAGCGGCCTTTGGGTGCGCTGAGGAAAGTCCGGCCGTTCCGGTCGGACCGGCCGCCGGGCTGTCTTTCGGTTGCTCCAGTTTCCCGTTCGGTTTCACAGACAAAAAGGAGAAAAGCTTTGATCGACAGATTTCTGAAGAGCAAACTCGGACAGCAGATCGTGAAGTTCGGCGCGGTGGGATTCCTGTGCTTTTTCATCGAATATTTTTCGCTGATCCTGTTCCGGGAGCTTCTGGGCTGGCCGGTGCTCGCGGCTAACACGCTGGCCTTCACCATTTCGGCCGTGGTCAATTACATCCTGAGCATCGCGTTCGTTTTCGACGCGGATAAGAAGGCCAACAAGGGCGCTCAGTTCGCGGTGTTCTTCCTGCTGGCGGTGGGCGGCCTGATCCTGAACAATATCATCATGAAGCTGGGCACCGCGGTGCTGGATCCGTTCTGGAGCCGCTCATATATCATCGTCAAGCCGTTTGCCACGGGCATCGTGATGGTCTACAATTTCATCACCAGGAAGATCTTCATCGAGAAGCATAAGAAGGACGGCGGGGACTGAAGCACAGGCTTTTGGCCCCGATCTCCTTCGTATCAAAAGAGGCTCTGTGCTGCGTTCCCTGTCCGGGAGCGGCGGCACGGAGCCTCTTGTCCGCATACAGCGAAGGAGCGTCCTTCACGGTTCGCTCAGTTTTTCCCATTCCTCCAAGAGGGCGGCCAGCTCGTCTGCGATGGACGCCTTTTCCAGGCTCAGCGTCTGCAGGGCGGCCACGTCGCAGGCGGTGTCCGGCTGGCTCATCTGGCCGTCGATCTCCCGGTCCCTGGCCTCCAGAAGAGAGATGCGGTCCTCGCACTTTTTCAGCGCGTTTTCCTTTTTGCGCCTGGCCGCCTCCTGTTCCTTTTTTTCCTGCCAGGAGAGCTTGGAGGCGGAGACCTTTTCCGGGGAAGCGGCAGCGGGGCGGCTCCAGGACGGTGTGCCCTTTGTCCCGGCCGCCTCCGGCGCAGGGCCCGTTTTCTTTTCGAGATAATAATCGTAATCGCCCAGATACTGCGTCAGCGTCTGACCGGACAGCTCCAGGATCCTGTGAGCGGTGCGGTTGATGAAATACCGGTCGTGGGATACGTAGAGGACGGTGCCCTCATAGCCGTTCAGGGCATCCTCCAGGATCTCCTTGGAGGCGATATCCAGATGGTTGGTGGGCTCGTCCAGGATCAGGAAATTGGATTCCGAAAGCATCAGCTTTGCCAGGGAGACCCGGCCCCGCTCCCCGCCGGACAGGTCGGCGATCCGCTTGAACACCGTTTCCCCGGTGAAGAGGAAAGCGGCCAGCGTATTCCGAATCTCGGTGTTGTTCAGCGTCGGGTAAGCGTCGGAGATCTCCTCGAACAGGGTCTTGTCCGGGTGCAGAACGTGGTGCTCCTGGTCGTAGTAGCCGATCTGGACCCTGCTGCCGGGCACGATCTTTCCGGCGTCGGGCTTCTCCAGCCCGTTGATGATCTTTAAGATCGTCGTCTTGCCGGTGCCGTTGTCCCCGATCAGCGCCACATGCTCTCCCCGCTTGATCGAAAAGGAGAGATCGCCGAACAGACGGTTGGAGCCGAACGCCTTGGACAGATGCTCCACGGAGAGCACGTCGCTGCCGCTGAGGACGCGCGGCGTGAGTGAGATCTTCATGTCCGCGGCCGTTTCCGCGGGCCTGTCGAGGACTTCGATCCTGGAGAGCATCTTTTCCCGGCTTTCGGCCCGGCGGATGGATTTTTCCCGGTTGAAGGAGCGCAGCTTGGCGATGACCTCCTCCTGATGACGGATCTCGGCCTGCTGATTGAGATAGGCGTTCCATTCGGCCTTGCGCAGCATTTCCTTTTTGGCGGCGTAGGCGGTATAATTGCCGGTGAACACCGTCACGCGGGCGTTGTCGATCTCGATGATCTTTCCCGCCACCCGGTCCAGAAAATACCGGTCATGGGAGACCAGCAGCACGCTCCCCCTGTAATTGCCGAGCCAGGTCTCCAGCCAGGCGATGGAGGACATGTCGAGATGGTTGGTGGGCTCGTCCAGGATGATCAGATCCGGCGCCTTCAGAAGGAGCTTGCCCAGCGCCACGCGGGTCTTCTGCCCGCCGGAAAGCGTGGATACCGGCTTGGAAAACTCCTCCGGCACGAAGCCGAGCCCCTTCAGCACGCCCGTCAGCTCGCTTTGAAAGGCATAGCCGTTCTCCTGCTCAAAGGCGTGGCTCAGGTCCGTATACCGGCGCATCAGAAGCTCCAGCTCGGCCCCCTGTGCCTGCTTCATGGCGCTCTCGGTCTCCCGGATCCTGCGCTCCATATCCACCAGATGCTGTTTGACGGACAAAAGCTCCTCGTAAATGGTGTGATCGGTATTGACGGCGGCATCCTGGGGAAGATAACCGAAGGACTTGCCGTGGGAGAGCGCCACGACGCCCTCGTCCGGCTCCAGCTCTCCGACGAGGATGCGCAGGAGCGTGGTCTTGCCCGCGCCGTTGACGCCGACGATGGCCGCCTTTTCGCGGTCCTCCAGGTGGAAGGAGCAGTTTTTCAGCACCTGCTGCTCCAGAAAAGATTTATTGATATTCTGACAGGAAAGTATCATGATCCGCCTCTCTGGGTCGGCGTCCGTATCCCGCATCCCGTGCGGGCGTCCCGTACGGCCGCCGTTTTCACGGAGTCCGGCAGCCAAAGGGCCGCCTTTTTTTAGGAGTCCGGCGTCCGAAAGACCGCCGTTCTCAAACCGTTCTGTTATAGTTTATCCGGGAACTCCCCCGGTGTCAAGGCGGGGAACGCGCATTGACAGTTTTTTAACAGAGTTGTATAATGAGAAAAACGAGGAGGTTTCGGGTATGGCGGAGAAGGAGATATCCCAGGCGGTGATCGGGCGGCTGCCCAGATATTTCAGATATCTGGGAGAACTGAAGGATCAGGGCGTAGAGCGCATTTCTTCCCAGGAGCTGTCGGAGCTGATGCGCGTGACGGCATCCCAGATCCGGCAGGATTTCAACCATTTCGGCGGCTTCGGTCAGCAGGGCTACGGCTACAATGTGGAATATCTGTACACGGAGATCGGCAGGATCCTGGGGCTGAACAAGACGCACAATCTGATCATCGTCGGCGCGGGGAATCTGGGACAGGCGCTGGCCAACTACATGAATTTCGCCAGGCGCGGTTTCATCTTCACGGGGATCTTCGACATCAATCCCGCCCTTTACGGCAGGACGATCCGCGGGATCGAGGTGCGCCCCATGGAGGAGATGGCTCTGTTCGTGCGGCAGAACAACGTGGATATCGCTGTGCTGACGATCCCGAAGTCGGAGGCCGTGTCCGTGGCGCGCAAGCTCACCGATGTAGGGATCAAGGCCATCTGGAACTTCGCGCATGTGGATCTGGATGTGCCGGACGGCGTACAGGTGGAGAACGTACATCTTTCGGACAGCCTGATGCGGCTGTCCTATATGCTGGAACGCTATGAGACGCAGAAAAATGATCTGTAACAGGATCATTTTTTTGACGGACTTTTGACGGACGGCGTTTTCCCTGTCCGGATCCGATGAGCGGTCCGGTCTGAGAAGACGGAGTGTGGGAGGCGAAATGGAATATCTTGTGAACGCGGCGCAGATGCGCCGTTATGACCGCAATACGAGCGAAATCTTTCATGTGCCTTCCGTCGTGCTGATGGAGCGTGCGGCGCTGGCCTGCCTGGACGTGATAAAGGAGCGCCGGGAACGGATGGCGCGCGCGCTGGCGCAGGCGGGGGAGCCCGCCCGGCGGGAACGGGTCCTGGTGACGGCCGGAACGGGGAACAACGGCGGAGACGGGTTCGCGCTGGGAAGACTGCTGTTGCAGGAGGGCTGGCTGGTGGACTTCGTGCTGGTCGGGCCGCCGGAAAAGGCGGGGGAGCTCACGAAGCTTCAGATGGAGTGCGTGCAGGCCTACGGCGGCGTCATTCAGCGCGTGCTGCCGAAGAAGGACTACGATATCGTGATCGACGCGCTGTTCGGGATCGGGCTGTCCCGGCCGCTGGAGGGCGCTTACCGGGAGGCGGTGGAATATATCAACCGGCAGGATGCGTGGACGCTGTCCGTGGATATCCCTTCCGGGATCCATTCGGATACGGGGCAGATCATGGGCGCGGCGGTCTTTGCGGATGCGACGGTGACCTTTGGATTCCGCAAGTCCGGGCTTTTCTGGTATCCGGGAGCGCGCTGTGCGGGACGGATCGTCTGTGCGCCCATAGGGATCACCACGGACAGCTGTCTGGGAGAGCTCCCGTCCCTGTTCACCTACACGGAACCGGTGTCGGCGCTCCTGCCGGGAAGGCTGGCGGAGGGAAATAAGGGCACGTTCGGAAAGGTGACGCTGTTGGCCGGAAGCCCCGGTATGGAGGGCGCGGGCCTGCTGTGCGCAAAAGGCGCCTTCGCGGCGGGCTGCGGCATGGTGAAGCTGGTGGGGGATGAGGCGCTGCGCGCGCTCTGCCTGCGGGACCGGCCGGAGACCATGGTGACGGACCGGCTGGAGGAAGCGCTGGCGTGGGCGGACGTGATCGCCGCGGGGCCGGGGATGTCCGTCTCCGGGGAAGCGGCGGAAAAGCTTGGCTATGTGATCGAACATACCGGTCAGCCGCTGGTGCTGGACGCGGATGCGGTCACGCTGCTCGCAAAAGAGCGTTCCCTGTATGAGCGCCTCGCCGGACTGCAGCAGGACGTCCGCACCCGGCGGGATCTGGTGATGACGCCGCACCCCGGCGAGCTGGCCAGGCTGCTGGATGTGCAGGTTAGGGAAGTGCTGGAGGCTCCGGTGGAGTGCGCCCGCCGGGCGGCGGCCGCCTTTCACGCGGTGGTGCTCTGCAAAGGGGCGCGCACGGCCGCTGCCCGGGAGAGCGGCCCCGTCTATCTGAACGGGAGCGGGAACAGCGGGATGGCCACGGCGGGCAGCGGCGATGTGCTCACCGGGATCCTGGCGTCGATCCTGGCCCAGGGAGGCGATCTGTTCCCCGATGTCTGCGCAGGGGTCTATCTGCACGGGCTGGCCGGGGACAGAGCGGCGCACCGGAAAGGGGAATACAGCATGACAGCGGGGGATATCGCGGAGGCGGTCCCCGAGGTCCTGTGCGCGGAGGGCGCGGCATTCGGGGCGGAGAGGAGACAGGGATATGGAACATTATGAGAGGGTGTGGGCGGAGGTGGATCTGGACGCCTTCACCCGGAATCTGTACGCGATCCGGGGCGCTGTCAGTCCGAAGGCCGGGATCATCGGCGTGATCAAGGCCGACGGATACGGACACGGCGCCGTGCCGCTGGCCCGGGAGATGGAAGGGATGGACTTCGTGCAGGGCTATGCGACGGCCACGGCCCAGGAGGGCTTTTCCCTGCGCAGGGCCGGTATCCGCAAGGAGATCTTCGTGCTGGGCTATACGTTTCCGTCCGACTATCCCGAAATGCTGCGGCAGCGGATCGGGGCCGCGGCCTTCACGGAACAGATGCTTTCCGATATGGACCGGGCGGGCCGGGAGGCCGGGGAAAAGATGCGGATCCATATCGCGGTGGATACCGGCATGTCCCGCATCGGCATACGGCCGGACGATGCGGGGATCCGATTCGTCCGCACGGCGGCCGCCTGCCCCGGCCTGGAGATCTCCGGGGTGTTCACCCATTTTGCGGAATCGGATGAGACGGATAAGACGCGGGCAGAGGCGCAGTTTGCCGCTTTCACGGCGTTCGCGGAACGGATCCGGAGGGAGTCCGGGCTCGCCGGGCTTCGTTTTCACTGCGCCAACAGCGCGGCCATCCTGGATATGCCGCAGACCCATCTGGACGCCGTGCGGGCCGGGATCATCCTGTACGGGCTCTGGCCCTCGGACGAGGTAGATCATGTTCATACGCGGCTGGAGCCGATCCTTTCGCTGCGCAGCCATGTGGTCTATGTCAAGGAGCTGGAGGCGGGACGGGAGATCAGCTACGGGGGGACCTGGAAGACCCAGGCGCCCACGCGGGTCGCCACGATCCCTGTGGGCTACGGCGACGGTTATCCGCGCTCGCTGTCCAATCGGGGCTCGGTGCTGATCCGCGGGAGGCGCGCGCCGATCCTGGGCCGCGTCTGCATGGATCAGTTCATGGCGGATGTCACCGGGATCCCGGGCGTTGAGACGGGGACAGAGGTGACGCTGATCGGCCGGGACGGCGGGGAACAGATCACGATGGAAGAGCTGGGCGGTCTGTCCGGCCGTTTCAATTATGAACTGGCCTGCTGTCTGGGACGGCGGATCCCGCGCCTTTACAAAAAGGACGGAAAGACTGTTCAGATCAGGGATTTTGAAGCGTGAACGAATAGATTTTCCGACAGAGGGCATACTTTCCTTATCTTTCCGATGCGGAGCGCACCGGAACCGTGGAAAGGAAGTGCCTGTGATGAGACGAGGAGATATTTATTACGCGGATCTTCGGCCTGTGGTGGGTTCGGAGCAGGGCGGCGTGCGGCCGGTCCTGATCATTCAGAATGATGTAGGGAACCGCCACAGCCCCACCGTGATCTGCGCTGCGATCACGTCGAGGATGAACAAGGCGAAGCTGCCCACGCACATCGAGATCCTGGCCCGGGAGTATGAGATCGAGAAGGACAGCGTGGTCCTTCTGGAGCAGCTGCGCACGATCGATAAAAAGAGGCTGAAGGACAAGGTCTGCCATCTGGACCAGGTTATGATGGAAAAGATCGACCGCGCGCTGCGGGTGAGCCTGGAGCTGACTACATAGGACAGCTCTTTTGCATCTCTCCGGGGCCTTTTTGCGGGCCCATTTCTGAATCTTGACGTATCCGGCCTGAAATGTTATGATATGAAATACGTGTGAATGCGTGTGAATCATCCGCCCGCGGGGCGGTGGAGCAGGGAGAAGCCGCATACCGAAGAGAAAGGCCGATCCGCAGATTTAGGAGGAGAGTATGTCAGGACATTCAAAATTCGCGAACATCAAGCATAAAAAGGAAAAGAACGATGCCGCAAAAGGGAAGATCTTCACGATCATCGGCAGAGAGATCGCCGTGGCGGTGAAAGAAGGGGGACCGGACGTCTCCAACAATTTCAAGCTCGCGCAGGTGGTGGCCAAGGCGAAGGCCAACAATATGCCGAACGATACCATAGAGCGCGGCATCCGCAAGGCGGCCGGAGACGTGGGCAGCGTCAACTACGAATATGTCACCTATGAGGGCTACGGCCCCGGCGGGATCGCCATCATCGTGGACGCGCTGACGGACAACAAGAACCGGACGGCGGCCAACGTGCGCAGCGCCTTCTCCAAGGGGAACGGCAACGTCGGCACTCCCGGCTGTGTTTCCTTCATGTTCGATAAGAAGGGACAGATCATCATCGATAAGGAAGAATGCGATATGGACGCGGACGATCTGATGATGGCAGCGCTGGACGCGGGCGCGGAGGACTTTTCCGAGGAAGAGGACAGCTACGAGGTGCTCACGGATCCCGACAGCTTCGAAGAGGTGCGCAGCGCCCTGGAAAAGGCGGGGATCCCCATGGCGGAGGCGGAAGTGACCATGATCCCTCAGAATTATGTGTCATGCACGGACGAGATCGCGCTGAAGGGACTGCGCAGGACGCTGGATCTTCTGGACGACGACGATGACGTCCAGGCCGTATATCACAACTGGGACGAAGAGTGATCCCTTTTCAGCTGACGATCGGATATGGGGAATCGCCGGAGGACGTTCCGGCATTCCCCGTTTTCTTTGTGCATATTCTGCGTGCGCATCCGGCGCCGCATGGCCGCCGGGGATGTGAAAAAGCGCACGAAAGAAAGAGAGGCCCGATATGCCGGAATATCATGAATCGGCCGGGGACGCCCCGGAGGAGGCCGTTGCTTCATCCGCCGCAGGAGAAAAGGTGAAGACGGTGCAGGTCGCCCCGAGACCCGGAGAACCGTTCCGCAATCCGCTCCCCGTCCCGAAACGGCACGTACGGCGGGACATGGGATATTCCCTGGAGCCCGCGCCGGAACGGATGTGCTACGATATCCTGCCGCCGGAGGAGGATGATTTCGACCTTTGATGCGCGGCGCGCGCTGTGCGCCTGATCGGCCCGTGCGCTCCGTTTCTATGTCCGCGCGCTTCTGCATAAAAGCGCCCGCATCCGCGCATACTCATCCCAAAGAGATCATGCGATACGGCGGGAGTGGATCATATGGGAAAGAAAGAGGATCAGGAAGCGCACAGGGATGAGCGGATCGAACAGACGGGACAGATGACGTTTCCGGCACAGGACGGGGACGGCGCCATTCACCTGCTGACGATCATCGGAGAGATCGAAGGGCACGACAATCTGGGCAGCACGTCGAAGACCACCAAATACGAACATATTCTGCCGCAGCTCGCCGCCATAGAGGACAGCAGCCGGATCGCCGGTCTGCTGGTCCTGATCAACACGATGGGCGGTGACGTGGAGGCAGGCCTCGCCATCGCGGAGATGATCGCGTCGCTGAGCAAGCCGACGGTCTCTCTGGTGCTGGGCGGGAGCCATTCCATCGGCGTGCCCATCGCGGTGAGCACGGATTATTCCTATATCGTGCCGACCGGCACGATGGTGATCCATCCGGTGCGGATGAGCGGCACGGTGATCGGCGCGCCTCAGACGTTCGACTATTTCCGGCAGATCCAGGATCGGATCACCGGGTTCGTGTGCGCACACTGCGGCATCACGCAGAAACGGATGGAGGAGCTGATGATGAACCAGGGGATGCTGACCAAGGATCTGGGCACCATCCTGGTGGGAGAGGATGCGGTGCGCGAAGGCATCATTTCGGAGGTCGGCGGCATCCGGGACGCGCTCGCCAGGCTGCACAGGATGGCGGCGGAGAGCCGGAAGGAGCGGGACGGAGCGCGATAAAAAGAAAATCGCGATAGTGACAAGAAGAGGATTCAGTGATATACTTATAGAGATTCGGACCAGGAAATCCGCCCGGATCACAGGAGGAGAGGCAATATGGCATCATCTGCTCAGAGAAGCAGAGGCAGCGCTTCCCGGCCGCAGAATGCGAAGGGGAGCCGGGGTAGATCCAATACGAAAGCGAAACAGGAACCGGTGAGGACGCCGGAGGAAAGCGCCATCGCGGACGAGATCGTTCTGATCGGCGTCTTCGCGCTCACCGTCTTGTTGTTTTTATGCAATTTCGGCCTGATCGGCGTGGTGGGAGACGCCGTGAGCCGCGTGATGTTCGGGATATTCGGGCAGGCGGCCTACGCGGCCCCAGTGCTTGCGTTCATCGCCGTCGCCTTCGGCATTTCCAATCAGGGGAACCGGGCGGCGGTCAGAAAGCTGGCGTCGGGTATCCTGCTGTTTTTTCTGATCGGCGTGATCCTGGAGCTGGTCCACCGGGGCGGCACGCTTCCGGAGACCTGGTCCGTGAAGGAGCTGTATGAGACCAGCTCTTCGGCGAAGGCGGGCGGCGGCGTTCTGTCCGGTTCGCTGGCCTGGCTGATGTATCATTTCCTGGGCATGGTGGGCACGGTCCTTCTGCTCCTCGTGCTGACGATCATCTGCGCCGTCGTGATCACGGAGAAGTCCTTCGTGAACCGCGTGAGGACATCCGGGCGCTACGTATACGAATCCGCCAGGGCGGATGCGCAGGTGCGGCGTGAAAAGAGTGAGATACGGCGGGAGCAGAATCAGGCGAAGCGGGAAGAGTCCCTGGCGAAGCGGCAGGAAATGCGGGACGAGATGCGCTCCAGACGGCTGGAAAGGGAACGGCAGAAGCAGGAGGAGCGGCAGCGCAGGGAAGAGGAGCAGCTTTTGCGCATGGACCGCAAGGTGTCCGGCGTGATGATGGATACCAGCCTGAAGGATGCCGCCTCCCAGAAGGAGCCCCGCGACGACGTTCATGAGATCACGCTGTCGGAGGAAAAGGAGAGCCGCGTGGAGATCCGCAATGCGGTGCCGCTGGGCGGTGCAGGCGCGGACGGGCAGGATCATATACGGATACATACAGCGGGAACCGTTCAGGAGACCGGCAGGGTGCAGGAGGCACAGCCGGAGACGGAGACCGTTTTGCCGGAGACGGCGCCGGATATCGAAGCGTATCCGGACCGGGAACCGGATATCACGGAGGATCTGGTGCTGCGCCGGTCCGATGTCTTTTCCGATATGAAGGAGATCCGCTTCGGCGAGCCAAAGCGCGCACGGTCCGCAACAGGGACTGCCGCCGCGGCATCTGCCGTGCAGGCTCTGGAGGAGCCGGAGCCCGCAGAAGTGCAGACCGATGACGAAAGGCCGGACAGGCGTCCCAAGGCGTATCTTCCCCGGGAAGAGCGTCCCGGGACCGCGGCTTTAGAGGTTGATCCCGCATCCGCAGGGCGTTTCGGGGAATCCGCGGCAGAGTCCCGGAGGCCTCAGCCTTCCAACCTATCGGGGAAAGGATCGGCATCTGCCGGACCGCGGCCGTCCGCCGGAAGCGGAGAGCAGGACGGAAAGGCGCAGAAGGCGGCGAAGCCCGCGCCCGCACCGCGCCCATACCGTTTTCCGCCCGTGTCGCTGCTGCGCAAGGCGGACAGGGCGGACAGCGGCGACAGCGTGGATCAGCTGAAGGAGACCGCCAGACATCTGCAGGAGACCCTGCAGACCTTTGGCGTGCGCGTGACGATCACGGATATCAGCCAGGGGCCTACGGTCACCCGCTATGAGCTCCAGCCGGAGCAGGGCGTCAGGGTCAGCAAGATCTTAAGCCTTGCGGACGATATCAAGCTGAACCTGGCCGCTGCGGACATCCGCATCGAGGCGCCGATCCTCGGCAAATCCGCGGTGGGCATCGAGGTGCCGAACAAGCGGACGATGGCGGTGGGCTTCCGGGATATGGTGGAATCCGCCGAATTCCGGGAGTTTCCCTCTAAGATCGCTTTTGCCGTGGGCAAGGATATCGGGGGAAAGACGATCGTATCGGATATCGCCCGGATGCCGCATATGCTGATCGCCGGTTCCACCGGTTCCGGCAAGTCCGTCTGCATCAACACGCTGATCATGAGCATCCTGTACAAGGCGGAGCCATCCGAGGTCAAGCTGATCCTGGTGGACCCCAAGGTCGTGGAGCTCAGCGTCTATAACGGGATCCCGCACCTTCTGATCCCTGTCGTGACGGATCCGAAAAAGGCGTCCGCCGCCCTGCAGTGGGGCGTCGCGGAAATGACCGACCGATACCGCAAATTCGCGGATCATAATGTCAGGGATCTGAAGGGGTTCAACAAGAAGGTCGAGGAGCTGCGGCAGAAGGGAGAGGCGGATGTGCCCGCGAAGCTGCCGCAGATCGTCATCATCGTGGACGAGCTGGCGGATCTGATGATGGTGGCTCCGGGAGAGGTGGAGGAGTCCATCTGCCGTCTGGCTCAGCTGGCCCGTGCCGCGGGGATCCATCTGATCATCGCCACTCAGCGGCCGTCCGTGGATGTCATCACGGGACTGATCAAGGCCAACATGCCCAGCCGTGTGGCGTTCGCGGTTTCCAGCGGCGTGGATTCCAGGACGATCCTGGACATGAACGGGGCGGAGAAGCTGCTGGGGAAGGGCGATATGCTCTTTTATCCGCAGGGCTATTCCAAGCCGGTGCGCATACAGGGCGCTTTTATATCGGATGAAGAGGTTTCCGCGGTGGTCGATTTCCTGAAGAACCAGAACATCGGGAATGTCTACAGCGAAGACGTGGAAGAGAAGATGAAAAGCATGGGTTCCGGCGCAGGGGGCGCGTCGTCCGGCGGCGGGACACAGTACGACGAATATTTTGTGGACGCCGGGAAGTTCATTATCGATAAGGATAAGGCTTCCATCGGCATGCTGCAGCGCGTGTTCAAGATCGGCTTCAACCGCGCCGCCCGGATCATGGATCAGCTGGCCGAGGTCGGCGTCGTGGGGGACGAGGAGGGCACCAAGCCCCGCAAGGTGCTGATGTCGATGGAAGAATTTGAACAGTTTGTGGAAGAAACTGTCTGATCGCACAGGAGGACGGATGGATGAAAACAGATATTGAGATCGCGCAGGAGGCGGTTCTGGAGCCGATCGGCAGGGTTGCGGCAAGGCTCGGCATTCCGGAGGAGGAGCTGGAGCCCTACGGCCGGTACAAGGCGAAGCTGTCGGATGAGTATCTGCGTTCGATCCAGGACAATCCCCAGGGAAAGCTGATCCTCGTGACGGCCGTCAATCCCACACCGGCGGGAGAGGGCAAGACCACGACCACCGTCGGGCTGGGGCAGGCGTTCGCCAGGCTGAACAAAAAGGCCGTGATCGCCCTGCGGGAGCCCTCGCTGGGACCGTGCTTCGGCATAAAGGGCGGCGCTTCGGGCGGCGGCTATGCCCAGGTGGTGCCCATGGAGGATCTGAATCTGCACTTCACCGGGGATTTCCATGCCGTGACCTCGGCGAACAATCTGCTGGCCGCCCTTCTGGACAATCACATCCAGCAGGGGAACGTCCTGCAGATCGATCCCAGGCAGATCGTCTGGAAGCGCTGTATGGACATGAACGACAGGGCGCTGCGCAACATCGTGGTGGGACTGGGCGGCAAAACGGACGGTGTGGTGCGCGAGGACCATTTCGTCATCACCGTGGCCTCGGAGATCATGGCGATCCTCTGTCTGGCGGACGATATGGAGGATCTGAAGGACCGGCTTTCCAGGATCGTTGCCGCCTATGATTATGCCGGGAAACCGGTAACGGCCGGGGACCTTAAGGCCGTGGGGGCCATGGCCGCTCTTCTGAAGGACGCCATGAAGCCGAATCTGATCCAGACGCTGGAGCATACGCCCGCGATCGTCCACGGCGGTCCGTTCGCCAATATCGCGCATGGCTGCAATTCCGTGCGCGCCACGAAGGCGGCCCTGCGGATGGCCGATTATGTGATCACGGAGGCGGGCTTCGGCGCCGATCTGGGCGCGGAGAAGTTTTTCGATATCAAGTGCAGGATGGCGGGATTAAAGCCGGATGCGGCCGTGCTGGTCGCCACGGTGCGCGCCCTGAAATACAACGGCGGCGCGGCGAAGGATGCGCTGGCCAGGGAGGATATTTCCGCTCTGCAAAGGGGCATTTCGAATCTGGAAAAGCACATGGAAAACCTTCAGAAATACGGGGTGCCTGTGATCGTCACGCTGAATGCCTTCGTCACGGATACGGAAGCGGAGACCGAACTGGTCCGCTCGTTCTGCGTCGAGAGGGGCTGCGGCTTCGCGCTTTCCAGAGTCTGGGAAAAGGGCGGAGAAGGCGGTATCGAGCTGGCGGAGGAGGTCCTCAGGACGCTGGAGGAAAAGCCCTCCCATTTCCGGCCGCTCTACGATGAAAAGCTGCCGATCCGGGAAAAGATCGAAACGGTCGCCAGGGAGATCTACGGGGCGGACGGCGTGAGCTTTTCGTCAGCCGCCGCAAAGCAGATAAAGAAGCTGGAGGACCTGGGCTTCGGCGGACTTCCGGTCTGTATGGCGAAGACGCAGTATTCGCTTTCCGACGACCCGTCGCTGCTGGGCCGTCCCGCCGGATTTACGATCAATGTCAGGGAGGTCTATGTCTCCGCCGGGGCCGGTTTTGTAGTCGCCCTGACCGGTGCGGTCATGACGATGCCGGGGCTCTCCAAAAATCCCGCGGCATACGGGATCGACGTGGACGCCGACGGAAAGATCACAGGCCTGTTTTGATGTTCGGAAAGGGGCTGCGGTCAAAACCCGCGCTGCCGGAAAGGAATTCTCCATGAAATGTCCGAACTGCGGGGCACAGATCCAGGAGGGGAAGCTCTACTGCGAAAAATGCGGCAGAGAGATCCAGATCGTTCCTGAATTTGAACCCGAGATCGAAAACAGTATTCATACATCTTTATCGAATGTGGCGACTGAGATCACGGCACCTGGGGAATCGACGACAGAAGAGCAGTCACACCCGGACGAAAGCCGGGAAGAAGCGGAGGAGAGGGAGAGCGCCGAGACGGCGGACCTGTTCTGGCCGCCGGGGAAAAAGCAGATCCGCATGATCCTCGCGTTTGTACTGATCGGCCTTCTTTCGGGCGGCATCTACATCGCTCTGCAGTTCATGCCGGGCTATCAGTACAGCCTGGGCGCATCGGCGCTGCGGGAGGGCCGGTACCGTCAGGCGCTGCCCCGTCTCGAGAGGGCCGGGAAGCTTTCTCCCAACAACGTGTCCTATCTCAACGCCCTGGCCTCCTGCTATTACAGCCTGGAGGAATATGAGGCCTCCGAGGAGCTCTGCAGACACGTGATCGAGCTGGAGGGGTCCAATGAAGAGGCGTATCGAAGGCTCATCCTGATCCTGGAAAAGGAGGAAGCCTATCAGCAGATCAGCGAGCTGCTCCGGGACTGCCAGGACAGGGAGATCCGCAACCTCTATACGGATTACCTGGCCGCTCCGCCGGAGTTCGATGTGCCGGGAGGCACCTATTACGAAAAGCTGAGCGTGAAGCTCATCAGCAACACGACGGGGACGATCTACTACACGCTGGACGGCAGCGAGCCGGATGAAAACAGCGAGATCTATACCACGCCGATCCCTCTGGAGGCGGGCAGGTATACGATCCGGGCTTTTCTGGTCAACGGCTACGGCATAAGGAGCGACATTGCCCAGGAGACCTATTATGTGGATGTCCATGTGCCGGATGCGCCTGCCGTTTCTCCGGCATCGGGCGAGTACAGCACGCCGACGGAGATCCTGGTGCAGGCGCCGGAGGACTGCCGGGTCTTTTATACCACGGATACCACGGATCCGGGGCCGGAGAGCACGCCCTATGAGGGGCCGGTCTGGATGCCGTCGGGATATTCCGTCTTCCGGTTCGTGACTGTCTCCCCCGGAGGCGTCAGGAGCGGCGTGACGGAGGTCAGCTATACGCTGGACCTGCATCCCGTGCTGACCACGGAGGCCGCGCTGAACCGGCTTCTGCTGTCGCTGCGCAGCGCGGGCGAGCTGAAGGATCTGCAGGGGAATCTGGAGGGGAAAAAGGGCCGCAATATCTATACCTACAAGTATCCTCTCGTGATCAACGACAACCGGTACTATTTTTACCGGGAATATTATGAGGAGGCCGAGGGCGTCAGCAATGCTACGGGCAGGGATTACGTGGTGAACTATATCTCCGGGGAGTGTTATGAGGCCGTGCGGTCGGAGGACGGCAGCTACAGACTGCTTCTGATCGAAGCGGCGCCGGAAGACGAAAGCGCTGAGGCGGAAACGGAAGAGAATGAGCCCTAAGGGGCGGAAAGGTGAAGGAAAATGTATCAGATTTTACAGGCAAGGGAACTGACAAACAACATCTATCTGATGGATGTGCAGGCGCCCCGCATCGCGGCGTCCTGTCTGCCGGGGCAGTTCGTCATCGTGCGCACGGGGGAGGATGGAGAACGGATCCCGCTGACGATCTGCGACTACGATGCCGGGAAAGGGACGATCACCATCGTATTTCAGGTGGTGGGCGCCAGTACATACTATATGAAGGCGCTGAAGGCCGGAGACAGCTTCCACGATGTGGTGGGCCCTCTTGGCTGCGCGTCGGATCTGACAAAGGAATCCGCGGATGAACTGAAGAAAAAAAGGATCCTTTTCGTGGCGGGAGGCGTGGGCACCGCCCCGGTCTATCCCCAGGTGAAATGGCTGAAGGAGCAGGGCGTGACGGCGGATGTCATCATGGGCGCGAAGACGAAGGATCTGCTCATCCTGGAAAAGGAGATGGAGGCGGTGGCCGGGAATCTCTATGTGACCACCGACGACGGCTCCTACGGCAGGAGCGGGATGGTCACGAAGACCATCCAGGATCTGGTGTGCAGCGAAGGAAAGCAGTATGACGTGTGCATCGCCATCGGCCCGATGATCATGATGAAGTTCGTCTGCAAAATGACAAAGGAACTGAACATCCCCACCGTCGTCAGCCTGAATCCCATCATGGTCGACGGAACGGGCATGTGCGGCGCCTGCCGCGTCACGGTGGGCGGCAAGGTGAAGTTCGCATGCGTGGACGGCCCGGAATTCGACGGCCATCAGGTGAATTTTGACGAGGCCATGCAGCGTCAGCTCATGTACAAGACACAGGAAGGAAGAGCGTTTCTGGCGGCACAGGAGGGAGACACCCATCACGGCGGCTGCGGTAACTGCGAAGGATGAGAAAGAGAGGTTCATATGGGAGACGTATTGAAGAAGGTGCCCGTCCGGGAACAGGACGCAAAGGTGCGCGCCGCGAATTTTGAAGAGGTTTGTTACGGTTACAACGCAGAGGAGGCTCTGGAAGAGGCGCAGAGATGCATCGGCTGCCGCAACGCGCAGTGCGTCAAGGGCTGCCCCGTCGCCATCGATATTCCGGGCTTTATCGGAAAAGTGAAGCAAAACGATATAGAGGGCGCTTATCAGATCATCAGCGCTTCCAGCGCCCTTCCGGCGGTCTGCGGCCGCGTCTGCCCGCAGGAAAGCCAGTGCGAGGGCAAGTGCATCCGCGGGATCAAAGGGGAGCCCGTCTCCATCGGCAAGCTGGAGCGCTTCGTGGCGGACTGGGCCAGGGAAGCGGGCATCAAGCCGGAAGGCACCGCAGAGAAAAAGGGAAAGAAGGTCGCGGTCATCGGCTCCGGCCCTGCGGGACTGACCTGCGCGGGCGATCTGGCGAAGCTGGGCTACGACGTGACGATCTTCGAAGCGCTCCATGAGCCGGGCGGCGTTCTGGTCTACGGCATTCCGGAGTTCCGTCTGCCCAAGGAGGCCGTGGTGCAGAAGGAGATCGAGAACGTGAAGGCGCTGGGCGTGAAGATCGAGACCAACGTGATCATCGGGAAGTCCGTCACCATCGACCAGCTTCTGTCTGAGGAAGGGTTTTCCGCCGTATTCATCGGTTCCGGTGCGGGCCTGCCCAAATTCATGGGGATCCCCGGTGAAAACGCGAACGGCGTCTTTTCCGCCAACGAGTATCTGACGAGGAGCAATCTGATGAAGGCGTTCCGGCAGGATGCGCCCACGCCCATCATGAAGAGCAGCAAGGTCGCCGTGGTGGGCGGCGGCAACGTAGCTATGGATGCCGCGCGCACCGCGCTCCGTCTGGGGGCCGAGGTGCATATCGTCTACAGGAGGAGCGAGGAGGAGCTTCCGGCGCGTGTAGAAGAAGTGCATCACGCCAAAGAGGAAGGCATCATCTTCGATCTGTTGACCAATCCGGTCGAGATCCTTGTGGACGACAAGGGCTGGGTGAAAGGGATGACCTGCATCCGCATGGAGCTGGGCGAGCCCGATGCCTCCGGCAGAAGGCGTCCCGTGGCGGTGCCGGGTTCGGAATTCACGCTGGAGCTGGATACGGTGATCATGGCGCTGGGCACTTCGCCCAACCCGCTGATCTCCTCCACGACGGAGGGCCTGGAGGTCAACAAATGGAAATGCATCGTTGCCGATGAGCAGAACGGGCAGACCAGCAAGGAAGGCGTATACGCGGGCGGAGACGCCGTCACCGGGGCCGCCACCGTGATCCTGGCCATGGGCGCCGGACGTGCAGGCGCCAGAGGCATTGACGAATATCTTTCCGGCCATGGAGGAAACTGAGCATGCCCTGGTGTCCGAAATGCAAGGTAGAATATGTAGAGGGCATTGAGGTCTGCGCCGACTGCGGCAGCAGACTGGTGCCCTCGCTGGAGGACGCGGCCGCACCGGACGGAGATACGGACGGTTACGCCGCGGAAGCCTTCGGAGAAGAAGACGGATCTTTCGCGGACGAAGATGCGGAGTTTTCGGAGGAAGCGTCAGGTCCGGAGGACGCTGACGGCGCGGAAAGCGGGGAAGAGAGCGGCCCGGCTCCCGTATATGAGGACGCCGCCCAGAAGGCCGCGGAATACAGATCCGGCGCCTATACGCTGATCGCGGTGGGCGGGATCGGACTGGCTGTTCTGGCCGCCCTCGCGGCTGGGATCCTGCCGGTCACATTGAACCCTTCCGTCCGTTATGTCACCCTCCTGGTGATGGGCGGGCTGTTCATCGCGTTTCTCATCCTCGGCGTGCTGTCTCTGCGCACCGCCAGGACCCTGGCGGTGAAGGGAAGGCAGGAAAAGCGGCTTCGTCGGCTCATGACTGCCTTCTGCCGGGAGCAGATCGACCCGGAACAGGTGGATCTGGACTGCGGCGCGGAGGAGTTTTCCGATGAAATGCGGTATTTCAAACGGATGGAACTGGTGAAGGCCAAGCTCCGGGAGCAGTTCGAGGATCTTGACGAAGCGTTTCTCGATCAATTTGCCGACGAGATGTATACGAAGCTGTTCGAGGATGTATGAGGATCACAGTCTTATCCGTAGGGAAACTGAAGGAACGTTTTTACCGCGAGGCGGTATCGGAATATGAAAAGAGGCTGGGCCGCTACTGCAGGCTGGAGCTGCTGGAGGTCGCCGATGAGAAAACGGAGGAAGATCTGTCCGATCTCATGGCGGGGCAGATCAAAGCGCGGGAAGCGGCCCGGCTTTTGCCGCGTATCCGGCCCGACTGTTACTGCATCGCGCTGGCGATCGAGGGCGAGAAGCTGGACAGCGTTGCCTTTTCCAGGCGGCTGGACCGGCTGGCCGTCTCCGGGAACAGTGATATCTGTTTTGTCATAGGGGGCTCCCTCGGGCTGCATCCGGACGTGCTCCGGCGGGCCGATTCGCTTTTGAGCTTCTCCGATATGACCTTTCCCCATCAGCTCATGCGCGTCATCCTTCTGGAGCAGATCTACCGCGCATTCCGCATCTCCCGCGGCGAGCCATACCACAAATGAAGTGCCGGTTACGCTCATGGCTGCTGCTCCCGGAAGCGTCGATGGCCGCCTGCGTCAGGGCGCACAGAGAATGCGAAGGCCCCTTTTCATGCCATGGAGACGAGACAATGGCAGCCATGGAGGGCCTCACCCCGACATGGCTGCCGTCCATGGCTCGTCGGAATGTCCGGCATGATGGGGCGAGCATCTCTGTGCGCCCTGACGCAGGCGGCCATCGACGCTTCCGGGGGCATCAACTGCGCCGTGCGGTGTGCATGGCATATTGCGGGAGCCTGCGTCATAGAATGGGAGCATGAGGAAGAGAGCGGTCAGGATAACGGACGGAAACGAAAAGGAAAAGAGCGCCAGGGAACTGCTGGTGGAATCCCTGCGCCTGCCCAGGGACACGATGATGGGAGCGTCCATCGTCACGGTGATCGGAAACGACCAGGTGCTGGTGGAAAACTACAGGGGCATCCTGGAATATACGGACTGCTGCATCACGCTTCAGGGGAAGACGTGCCGGATCGCCGTGTCGGGGCGGTGTCTGAATATTTCCTATTATACCAATGATGATATGAAGATCGAGGGAAAGATCAGCGAGATCCGGTATCTCTAGGGAGGCAGTATGATAGGAATCATCCGATGGCTGAAGGGCTTTGTGAAGATCCGCGTCTGGGGATACGCGCCGGAACGGTTCATGAATCTGTGCACGAACAGGGGGATCGTCCTGTGGGGACTTTCCGGGAGCGGCGGATGCTATACCATGTTCCTATGCCTGTCCGATTATTTTGCGCTCCGCGACATCGTGAAAAAGACCAAGACCAGGGTGGCCGTTCTGGAGAGACACGGGCTCCCTTTTTTTATGCGGGATGCGGGAAGGCGGAAAACCTTTCTCGCCGGGATCCTGTGCTGTTTTCTGTTCCTGACCGTCATGTCCCGCTTTGTCTGGGCCATCGAGTTCGTGGGGAACGAACGGATCACAGACGACGAGCTGACAGATTTCCTGAACGGGCGGGGCGTGGATTACGGTACGAGGAAGTCCGCACTGGATATCGAGGCGCTGGAGGATGCGCTGCGGGAGACGTTTCCGCAGGTCACCTGGACGTCCATGCGGCTGGACGGGTGCCGGATCACCGTTCAGATCAAGGAAAACGAGCTGCCCGCGCAGGAAGAACAGGAAGCGGACGCGGCGCGCTTTTCCGACGGGGCCGATCTGGTCGCCGTTCGCTCCGGCGTCATCGCCAGCATCCTCACGCGGTCCGGCGTCCCGCAGGTGAAGGCGGGAGACAGCGTGGAAAAAGGGGACGTCCTGATCAGCGGGCTGGTGCCTGTGATGAACGACGACGGGACGGTCCGGGAGTGGCAGAGGACCGCGGCGGACGGCGATATCGTGCTGGAATACGAAAGGGACGTGTCCCTGAAGCAGGATTTTTCTTATACCTACAAGAATTATACCGGAAGGGAAAAGCGCTTTCACTTTTTTACCCTGTTCGACAGGCGGTACGTTTTCCCGTTCACCGGCTGCCGGTTCGTAAAGTATGATGAGGTGATCCAGCAGGAGCGGGTCCGCCTGCTCGGCCAGATCGATCTGCCGCTGTCTGCGGGCTCCATCGTCTGCCGGGAATACCTGCCGGTGGATGCGGTTTATGACGAGGAGAGCGCAAAACGGCTGCTGGAGGCCGCTTTTCAAAAATTTATTGCAGGTTTGGAAGAAAAAGGGGTACACATTATACAAAAAGATGTTAAAATAGGAAAAAGAGAAGATGCTATGCTTTTAAGGGGACAGCTGACCGTGCAACAGGAGGCCGCGGTGCTGCGGCCGGTCACAGCCGTTCCCGAAACGGAGCCGGAGGCGGCGCAGTGAGTAACTGCCGCCGTCATTCTACAGACGGGAGAACGATACCGCCGCTTTTTCGCGGTATTCGGCCGAGAGATGGAATATCGGGAAGAACTGCTGCATATGGAAGCCGAGCACATTCGGAATGTGTTCGGTCAGTTCGATCTTTTTCTGAAGAAGCTGGAACGGGCCTTCCCGGTCAGCATCGTGGATCGGGGCGGCGCGGTACGGGTCAGCGGACCGGCCGGGCAGGTGGAGAGCGCCTGCGCCGTGCTGCGGGAGCTGTACGAGATTTCCAGAAGGGGAAACCAGATTCAGGAACAGAATGTGGATTACGCGATCGCGATGAGCATGGAGAATCAGAACAGCGCACTGCTGGAGATCGATGAGGATCTGATCTGCCATACGGTGAGCGGGAAGCCTGTCAAGCCCAAGACGCTGGGACAGAAAGAATATGTGGATGCGATACGGGACAAGATGATCGTTTTCGGGCTCGGGCCTGCGGGCACGGGCAAGACGTATCTGGCCATGGCCATGGCGATCACGGCGTTTCGGAACAACGAAGCGGAGCGGATCATCCTGACCCGCCCCGCCATAGAAGCGGGCGAACGCCTCGGCTTTCTGCCGGGGGATCTGCAGAGCAAGGTGGACCCTTACCTCAGGCCGCTCTATGACGCGCTCTATCAGATCATGGGCGCGGAGTCCTTTCTCAAGAACATGGAAAAGGGGCTGATCGAGGTGGCTCCGCTGGCATATATGAGAGGGCGCACGCTGGACAACGCCTATATCATCCTGGATGAGGCGCAGAACACCACGCCGGCCCAGATGAAGATGTTCCTGACCCGGATCGGCTTCGGGTCCAAGGTGATCATCACCGGCGACGCTTCCCAGAAGGACCTGGCGCCGGGAGCGGTGTCCGGGCTGGATGTGGCCGTGAAGGTACTGGCCGGTATCGAGGATATCGCGTTCTGCAGGCTGACGAGCCGCGATGTGGTCAGACATCCGCTGGTCCAGAAGATCGTGCAGGCCTACGAAGCCTATGAGGCGAAGGAGGCAGCGGCCCGGGACAGAAGGGGCGAAAGGCCGCAGGACGAAAGACGCCGGGGAAACGGGATGCAGAAACGGAGATACGAGAGATGACATGCAGCGTGGAGAACGAATCGGGAGCTTTGTTCCCTTTTGATGCACAGGCGCTTGCGGCCGGGGTCGTGGAAGCGGTGCTGGACGAGGAGAAATGCCCCTACGAGACGGAGGTGAACGTGCTCATCACCGGCGAGGAGGGGATCCGGGAATTCAACCGCGCGTACAGGGGGATCGACGCCCCTACGGACGTCCTGAGCTTTCCCAACATTTCCTTCCGGCGGCCCGCGGATTTCTCCCCCGCGGAGGAGAATGCGGCGGACCACTTTCAGCCGGACACCGGGGAGCTGATCCTGGGCGACATCATCCTTTCGGCGGACAGGATCTTTTCGCAGGCGGCCGACTACGGGCATTCCGTCAAGCGGGAATTCGCTTTTCTGGTGGCGCACAGCGCGCTGCACCTGTGCGGCTACGATCATATGACGCCGGAGGAAGCGTCCGTCATGGAAGAAAAGCAGGAACGGATCCTGCAGGGACTCGGCATCACAAGGGACCGGACGGATGCCCCTGCATGAACCGCAGGGCGGGACCGTGCGGACATATCGGAAGGAAAACGGGGAAATTCGGATGAACGTAAGAAAAAAGCGTGGAAAAAAGAACCGGAGAAGGATAGAACTGCCGGATAATCTCATCACGGGACTGGCCGTCGCGGCTGCCTGTCTGACCTGTCTGCGGCAGGCGAGGCTTGCGGCCGTATACGGGGAGTGGGGCAGCGGCTATTATTCCGCCGCTCTGTGCTGCTTTTTGATCCCCGCCGCGCTGGTGCTGGCGGGACTGTACGGTTCGGCCTCCTCCATGGTGGTCAACCGTCTGGAGCGCGGAAGGGGCAGGGATGCGAGACGGGCGGTGCGTTCGGCCTTTTTCGTCGGCGTTCTGCTTTCCGCCCTGTGCATCCTGATCCTGTATGCGCTGAGCGGTTTCCTGACGGGGAATCTGCTCCGGGTGCCGTTAGCCTCCATGACGCTGCGCGTGCTGGCGCCGTCGCTGTTCTGTCTGATGGTCATGACCGTGCTGGCGGGAGGGCTGGACGGGTTCGGCTGTCAGTCTTCCGCGTCCTTTGTGAAGCTCCTGTTCTGCCTGGCTCTGTTCATTTCCGGCACGCTGATCGCCAGGCCCTTTGCGGAATACGGCCAGAAGGTCGGCGCGCTTCTGCAGAATGCGCAGTACGGGCCCGCCTACGGGGCTGTCGGCGGGGCGGTCTCTCTGGCTTTTTCCTCGGTACTGGGCATGGTGTGTGCCATGATCCTCTGGATCTCGCGCCGCGCCGTGATCCGGGAGCGGATGCAGATGTCGGTGTCGTCCCAGCCGGAGCCGCTGATGCAGCAGATGTCTGCGGTCCTGGTCACTTCGCTTCCGGCGTTTCTGCCGCTGGTGTTTCTGGGGCTGGCGGGATTTCTGCAGACATTCCTTTATTTCCGGTTTACCGGGGAGGCGGGAGCGGTCCCCGCGGCCGCGCTGCAGGAGTGGGGCTCCTATACCGGGAAGAGCCGGGCGCTGTTCCTGGGGCCCGCGCTGCTTGCACTTCTGTTCGCCGGTTACATGCAGCCCGGCATGAAGGTCAGTTATCTGCAGCGCAATCCGAAGCGGCTTCGGGAACGCTGTATGATCTCGCTGCGCAGCATGCTGCTGCTGATGGTCCCGTTCGCCGTGGCGCTGACGGTACTGGCCAGACCGTTTCTGGAGGTCCTTTTCCCGGACAGCGACAATGCGCTGGCGCTGAGCATGATCCGGCTGGGGAGCCTTGGTCTCGTCCTCTTCGGGCTGACCGCGGTCCTGGGGGCGGTGATGCTGAGCATGGATATGATGGGAATGTTCGCCGCCGGAATGGCGGCCTCCCTGGCGGTATACGCGGCCGTTCTCTATCTGCTTTTGTCCCCTCTGAAGATGGGCGCACAGGGCGTCGTTTTTGCCGATATCATTCTGTTCCTGTGCCTGTGCGCGATCTGTTACATGTGTGTCTCGAGACAGGCCAAGATGCGGGTGAACTGGATCCGTATCCTTCTGGCGCCGCTGGTGGGCGGTCTGGTGATGGCGGGGATCTGCGCGCTGTTCGGCCTTGTGCTCCTGCAGAAGGCGCCTGCGCTTCTTTGCGCGTCGGTCAGCACCGTGCTGGGCTTTGCGGCCTACTGTGCCGTAGTCCTTCTTTTAAAGGGAGCGACGCCCAGAGAGCTGAACGCATTCCCGGGCGGGGAAACGCTGATCGCCGTCGCGCACGCGCTGCGGCTGCTCTGACGGGGACGTCCGTCGGGGGGCACGGACCGGCCGGAGCCGGAGATCGGAACATGACGGAAAGTGTGTTCTTTTTAGAATAAGAAGGAGAGAAAAGGCTGATACTTTTCGGGAGGTGAGGAAGTTGCGCCGCATGAAAAGGATCAGCCTGTTTTTTTATTCCTGTGCGCTGTTTGGCGCGGGCGTATATGGACATATCAAATATCTGGATTTTTTTTATCCGGGGCTGTGGTACGCCGCGCCGGGAGAGACGGCGGCACAGTACGGCAGCGGAGGGAACGCGGCGGCACAGTACGGCAGCTATGGAGAAACGTCGGTGCAGTCCGACGGAGGCGAAGAAGCGGCGGCCGTTTCCTCTGGCGGACAGCGGGTAACGCCGGACACGCGCCTCGTGGTGCGCATCCGGGATATGGATTCCGGAGGGGAACGGGAAGAGGAGCTGCCGATGCCGGAAAAGTACGTGGGCATGGACCGGGAGCAGTTCGTCCGTTTCATCCAGGACGACCCGCAGGCCGCCACGCTGCGGGAACGGGAGGCTGGCCTCGAATTCCTGGAGGTCGAAGCCTTTTCGCAGGAGCGCGTGGTGGTGACAAAGGGATACCGGCAGGAGGCCGAGCAGGGGCTTTTCTTCCTGATCCTGGAGGAAAACAAGGTGGCGGTCTGCCGGGAGGACGGCAGCGTCTGGCAGCGGACGGATATCGACGGACGAAAGCTCCCAGGAGAGGTCCGCAATTCCCTTCTGACCGGGAAAAAGCTGATCTCCCGCGCGGAGCTGGAAAATTTTCTTGTCACATACGCGGCTTCGTAGTATCCTATGGAAGGCAGACAAAGGGGACGGCCGTGCGGAGGAAACTCGGACCTGCAGGCACGTGTCCCATCACAGGTGTGTTCGGGACGGCGGTCCCGGTCCCTGAAGAGAAAGCGGGTTGGAGCGTCGAAATGGAAGGAAATCGGAAAAGGATCGGTGTGATCGGAGGCGGAGCGTCCGGCATGGCGGCGGCCATCGCGGCCGCGCGGGCGGGCTGTGCCGTCACGCTGCTGGAACGGCGGGAAAAGCCGGGGATGAAGCTGCTGGCTACCGGAAACGGCAGATGCAATCTGTCCAACCGGGACCTTCAGGTCCAGCGGGATTACAGGAGCCGTTCCGCCTTTCGCCTCCCCGTTTTCTTTGAGCAGTTCGGCGTAAAGGACACCGTCCGTTTTTTTGAGAGCTGCGGCCTCCTGCTGACGGAGCGGAACGGCGGTCTCTATCCCCGCAGCATGCAGGCGGAGGCCGTCCGGGAAGCGCTTCTGGAGGAGCTGAAGCGGTGGGATGTGGATGTCGTCTGCGGCTGCAGGATCGAAAACATCCGACGGGACCGCCTTTTTTACATATCATCCGGCCGGGAGGAGCTCTGCTTTGACCGGCTGATCCTGGCCTGCGGAAGCGCGGCGGGCCTGTCCCCGAAAAACGCGGCGGACGGGTTCGCGCTCGTGCGGGGGCTGGGGCTGGAAATGGTCCCCCTTCTGCCGTCCCTTGTCGCGCTGCGCTGTGAGGAAGCGTTCTTCCCCGCGCTGGCGGGGGTCCGCTGCGCGGCGCAGGTGGAGCTGCACGTGCAGGGGGCCCGCGAGGAGGTCTGGCGGGAGCGGGGCGAAGTGCAGCTGACGGATTACGGGATCTCCGGCATCCCGGTCTTTCAGTGCAGCCGTTTCGCGGCGGCCGCGCTGCAGGAGGGGAAGCGCGTGAGCGCCTTCCTGGATTTCCTGCCGGAATACGCGCCGGAGCAGTGGGAAGCGCTCTGCGGCAGGCAGTTCCGCCTCTGCCGGGACAAGCGCGTGCTGACGCTGGCGTCCGGGATGGTGGCCGCCAAAACGGCCAGGGTACTCCTGCGGCTGTGCGGACTGCATGCCGAAGATCCGGTGGGAGAAGAGACGAAGGACCGCATTTTCGCCCTGTTCGGCCTGATGCGCCGGTTCCCGGTGACCGTCACGGGGACCAATCCGATCAGCCAGGCACAGGTGTGCGCGGGAGGCGTTTCGCTGAACGAGGTGACGGACCATCTGGAGGCGAAGAAGGTCCCCGGGCTGTTTCTATGCGGGGAAATGCTGGATGCGGACGGGCGCTGCGGCGGCTACAATCTGCAGTGGGCGTGGACCAGCGGCATCATCGCCGGACGGCATGCGGCCGGGGAGAGTGGAACATGATCAGGATACAGCAGCTGAAGCTTTCCTGCGGGCAGGGAGAGGAGGAGCTGTACCGGAGGGCCGCAAAGATCCTGCGCCTGGACCCGGAACAGATCATCCGCCTCACCGTCAGGAGACGCTCCATCGACGCCAGAAAAAAACCGGATATTTTCTTTTCGTATGCCGTGGATATAGAGGTCGCCGGGATCTCCGAAGAGAAATGCGCGGCGCGCTGTCATGACCCGAATGTCGCGCTCGTGCAGGAGAAGGAATACCGTTATCCGCCCTCCGGGTCCGCGCCGATGCGGGAAGCGCCCGTGATCATCGGAAGCGGCCCTGCCGGGCTGTTCTGCGCCTGGGTACTGGCGGAATGCGGCTATTGTCCTATATTGCTGGAACGGGGCGCGGACGTGCGCACGAGGCAGAAGGATGTGGAAGCCTTCTGGCGGACGGGACGGCTGGACCCGGAGTCCAATGTTTCCTTCGGAGAGGGCGGCGCGGGAACGTTTTCTGACGGCAAGCTCAACACGCTGGTCCGCGACCGGGACGGGCGCAGCGCCAAGGTGCTCTCCGTTTTCGCGGAGAACGGCGCGCCGGGGGAGATCCTATATGATGCGAAGCCGCATATCGGGACGGACGTGCTGGCCGGTGTGATCGAAAATATGAGGAACCGGCTCCGGGAGCGCGGCGCCAGCGTCCGTTTCGGGTGCAGAGCGGACGGACTTGTGCTTTCCGGCGGCCGTGTGACGGGCGTGCGCCTTGCGGACGGATCCGTGCTGCCTGCCGGGGCGGTGGTGCTCGCGGCGGGGCACAGCGCCCGGGATACCTTTTCCTGGCTGTATGAGCTGGGGGCCCAGATGCAGGCCAAGGATTTTGCCGTGGGCCTGCGGGTGGAGCATCCCCAGGAGCTGATCAACGAGGCGCAGTATGCGATGAAGCATCCGCGGGAGCTTCCCCCAGCCGTCTACAAGCTCGCCGCAAAGGGAGGAAACGGCAGGGGCGTCTATTCGTTCTGCATGTGTCCGGGCGGCTGGGTGGTCAACGCCAGCAGCGAGGCGGGCCGTCTCGTGACCAACGGCATGAGCTATCACGCCCGGGACGGCGCCAACGCCAACAGCGCGGTCATCGTCGCTGTCACGCCGGAGGATTACGGCGCCAAGGGTCCGCTGGCGGGCATCGCCTTTCAGCGAAGGCTGGAGGAGCTCGCCTTTCGGGCGGGGGCGGGCTGCGTGCCGGTGGAGCGTTACGGGGATTTCGCTGTCCGGTCAGGCACGGGGAGGATCGGCGCGGATTTTTCGCCGTGCATCCGCGGTGACTGGAAATTCGCGGATGTGGCTTCCATTCTGCCGGATCCGGTGTACCGGGCGTTCTGCGACGGAATGGAACGGTTCGGGCAGATCATTCCCGGCTTCGACGATGAGAACGCTCTGGTCAGCGGCGTGGAGAGCCGCACCTCCTCCCCGGTGCGCATCTGCCGGGACGAGACGCTGCAGTCCAATCTGCGGGGTCTCTATCCCTGCGGGGAGGGTGCAGGATATGCGGGCGGCATCGTTTCCGCGGCCATGGACGGGATCCGGGTGGCGGAGGCCATCATCGCGAAATACGCGCCGCCGGGGAAAGACGGGTGAGACTTCCGGCCGTCATCGTGAAAATACAAAGCCGCATCGGCGGGCATCGGATCGGCGCGGCAGAATAGAGATGGGAGAATACAAATGGAGCAGCATATCAGGGAAAGACTGCGGGATAAGAAACGCATCGTGGTGAAGATCGGTTCCTCCTCGCTGCAGCATGAACAGACGGGAGATCTGGACTATATCCGGCTGGAGGTGCTGGTGCGGGAGCTGTGCAATCTGAAAAATCAGGGAAAGGACGTGACGCTGGTGACCTCCGGGGCCATCGCCCAGGGGCGCAAGGCGGTGAACCTTTCCCGGGATGCCGCGCAGGACAACCCCATCGCGGTCAAGCAGGCCTGCGCGGCCATCGGCCAGGCGCGCCTGATGATGACCTATCAGAAGATCTTTGCGGAATACAATCAGGTGGCGGCCCAGATCCTGATGACGCGGCAGACGGTGGACAATGAAATGAACCGCACCAACGCGCAGAATACCTTTGAGGCGCTTTTTTCCATGGGCGTCATCCCCATCGTGAATGAAAACGATACGGTCGCCACCCATGAGATCGAGATCGGCGACAACGATACGCTGTCTGCCGTGGTGGCCTCCATGATCGGCGCGGATCTTTTGATCCTGCTGTCCGACATCGACGGGCTCTATACGGACGATCCCCGACGCAACCCGGACGCCCGGTTCGTGGAGCTGGTGGAGGAGCTGGACGAAAAGCTGCTGGAAATGGGAAAATCCTCCACCGGCAGCGGCGTGGGGAAGGGCGGCATGTCCACCAAGCTGACCGCGGCCCAGATCGCCACGAAAAGCGGGGCGGACATGATCATCGCCAACAGCAGCGATATCCGGATCATCCACCGCATCATGGACGGCCGGAATTACGGGACGCTGTTCGCGGCCAGGAAAGAGGAAGGCTTCGATCTT